>CAJVXD010000037.1 GCA_913009675.1 uncultured bacterium
CCCTGACAGAAAAAAGGCTATTCTCAGGAATCAAAAGATAGGTTTTGTGTTTCAGTTTTATCATTTGCTGTCTGAGTTTAGTACCTTAGAAAATACTATGATGCCGGGGTTGATAAATCACGATTCGCGATCCACGATTCGCGATTCACGAAACAAGGCGCAGATGTTATTACAAAAACTCGGTCTCGGCGATAGACTGACTCACAGACCTAACGAACTTTCCGGAGGAGAACAGCAGAGGGTTGCCATCGCAAGGGCCTTAATGAATAATCCAGAGGTGCTTTTATGCGACGAGCCAACCGGGAATCTGGATTCTGAGATGGGCAAAGAGATACTCGATATCCTGTTTAGTCTAAATAAGGAAGGCCAGACAACGATTGTTATTGTCACCCACGATCATGAGATTGCAAAGAGGGCAGAGAAGGTGGTAGAGATAAAGGATGGTAAGATTTTATAGACGGTAGAGAAAGGTTTAACGTTACGAATTAAGGAGGAGAGATGGGGTTAAAGGTCTATATTAATGGTGAATATTTTGACAAGAAGGATGCTAAGATATCCGTTTTTGACCACGGGCTTCTATACGGGGATGGTGTATTCGAAGGCATCCGCTCCTATAACCGCCTGGTTTTTAAATTAGAGGAGCATATCCAAAGACTCTATGAGTCTGCCCATGGCATTATGCTTGATATAGCTATTTCCAGGAAGGATATGATAAAGGCAGTCATTGATACGTTAAACCTGAATAAGCTTGATGACGCATATATCAGGTTGATAGTGACTAGAGGGATTGGAGACCTGGGCCTTGATCCCAGAAAATGTAAGGATGCCGCTATTATAATCATTACAGACAAGATCCAGCTCTATCCAGAAAAATTGTATAAAGAAGGCTTGAGGCTTATTACCGTACCCACTCCGAGGAATATACCTGAGGCCTTGAACCCTCAGATAAAATCGCTTAATTATCTAAATAACATACTTGCTAAGATAGAGGCTATTAATGTTGGTTATGAAGAGGCCCTGATGTTTACTGCATCCGGTTACGTAGCAGAGTGCACAGGCGATAATATATTTATTATTAAGGATGGTTCTTTGATTACCCCATCCTCCTATCTGGGTATCCTGAAGGGGATTACGAGGGGCGTGGCAATGGATATCGGCAAGAAGATCGGACTCGAGGTAAAAGAGGACGTCCTTACAAGGCATAATCTTTTTACAGCTGATGAATGTTTTCTTACAGGCACCGCAGCAGAGATTGTCCCTGTTGTCAGTATTGAGAAAAGGATTATAGGAAACGGCAAACCTGGGAAGATTACCCTGGCCCTGATGAGGGAATTTAAAGAATCGACGAAGAGAGATGGAGTGAAATATTAGATACGATGAACTATGAGCAAAGAGCTATAATCTGGACATGCTATGTTTAGCTCGTAGGTCATAGCTGATAGCTCATAGGATGTAAGGAGGGAATGTTCTTATGCTTTGTGATATTTGCGGCAAGAATCAGGCAACCGTACATTTAACAGAGATCGTGGATGATAAGATGACTGAACTCCATCTCTGCGAAGAGTGTGCCCAGAAAAAGAGCGCTCAGATGGAGAGCCATTTTGGACTTGCCGATCTATTGGCTGGTTTGGCTGAGGTTGGGACAGGGTTTAGTAAGACGAAGAAGGAGCCCAATATTAGATGTCCGAGGTGCGGTCTTACATACGAGGATTTTAAAAAGATAGGTAGGCTGGGGTGCGGAGATTGTTATTCGGCTTTTAGAGAGTCGCTTATCCCGCTTTTGAAAAGGATACACGGTTCTACCCAGCATTATGGTAAATCGCCTAAGAGGATTCTTCAAAAACCAACGGTTAAGATCGCTAAGAGAAAAAATGAATTGCTGGAAATGAAAGAGAGACTGCAAAAGGCCATAGAACTCGAAGAATTTGAAGAGGCGGCGAGATTACGAGATAAGATACGGGGGATGGAGAAGAAAAAGAAATGAAGCATAGCGCATAGAGCAGAGAGTTTTGTTTTTTCTATGCCCTGTGTTCTTAGCTCTTTGCTGTTAGGCGGGAGGTTTCTGCTATGAACTTAGACGATTTATTAAAGGACAAAGGGGAGTGGCTGAGAGCAACAGGGCCTAATTCTGATATCGTAATGTCCTCGCGTATCAGGCTGGCGAGAAATCTTTCAAAGTATCCATTTTCACACTGGGCAAGTAAAAAAGAACAACAAGATGTTTTACAGGTTTCAAGCCGGGCGATTAAGGGCTCGAAAAAGATAAAGGGCTGCTTGTCCCTCGATATAGGAAGGCTCGATGCGGTAGATAAACAGTTTTTGGTTGAGAGGCACCTGATGAGCAAGGAACATATCGTAGCCTCGGAGAATAAGGGCCTGTGTATAGGCGATAAGGAGGTCTTAAGTATAATGATAAATGAAGAGGACCACTTGCGCATCCAGGTTATGAAATCCGGTTTCGATTTGAGAAAGGCATGGTATATAATAAATGATATCGATGATGAACTCGGGTCGTTGTTGAGTTACGCCTACTCTCTGGATTTCGGATATCTGACAGCATGCCCTACGAACACAGGCACAGGCATGAGGGCATCTGTAATGTTGCATCTACCGTCTCTGGTTATGACAAAACAGATAGGCAAGGTCCTGCAGGCCATTACAAAACTTAGCCTCACTGCCAGGGGGCTTTATGGGGAAGGCACAGATGCCATCGGCAATTTTTTTCAGGTATCTAACCAGGTTTCTCTGGGCCATAAGGAAGAGGATATCATTGACAATATAGAAAGGATTATAAAACAGATAATAGATCATGAACATTCAGCCAGACAGGCATTGTTATCTCAAAACAGGGCCGTGCTCGAAGACAAGATCTGGCGGGCATTTGGGACATTGAAGAGCGCCCATATTATAAGCAGCGGTGAGACCATAGACCTGCTTTCACTGGTCAGATTGGGCGTAGATCTTAATTTGATAAAGAGGCTCGATAGGGCGCTTGTCAATGAATTGTTTATAATAACACAGCCTGCGCATCTTCAAAAGATTGAAAAAAAGAGACTCAGTCCGAATGAAAGAGATATTAAAAGGGCAGATATCATTCGCGAAAAATTAACTAAAAATTAGTGAATTACAAGGCGTAAGGTTTAAAGTAAATTTTTTCATCTTTCACCTTAATAAGCGTTCACTAACATTGCAATAGGAGGTAGCGGCATGTTTAACCGTTTCACAGAACGCGCGAGAAAGGTAATATTGCTTGCTAAACAAGAGGCCAAAAGGTTTAACCATGATTATATCGGCACGGAACACATCTTGTTAGGGCTTGTAAGAGAGGGAGAAGGGGTTGCTGCGGTTGTGCTTCAAAAGATGGGATTAAACCTGCGGCAGATACGTATCGAGATAGAAAAGATTGTAAAGCCAGGGCCAGCTACGGTTATTTCAGGGGATATCCCTTTTACGCCAAAGGCTAAAAAAGCGATAGAACTTTCCGGCGAAGAGGCCAGGTCTCTGGGGCATAACTATATCGGGACCGAGCATATTTTGTTAGGTCTCATCAAGGAAGGCGAAGGCGTAGCCTCGCAGGTGCTTTTAAATCTGGGGCTGGATTTAGAGAAGGTTAGACAGGAGATAGTAGAGCTTTTAGGTTCTGCGACACCCGGTTTTGCATCTAGCTCCAAACTGGGGACACCTGGACAGGGCCCTAAGGCCAAGGCAGGGTCAAAGACGCCTGCACTCGATGCATTTGGGAGAAATCTGTCTACCCTCGCACGTGATAATAAATTGGACCCTGTAATAGGAAGAGAGAATGAGATCGAAAGGGTTATTCAAATATTATCGAGAAGGACAAAGAACAATCCTGTTCTTTTAGGAGAGGCCGGTGTGGGGAAGACAGCTATTGTGGAAGGATTAGCCCAGAAGATAGTCAATGGTGACATACCAGAGATATTGAAGGGCAAGCGGGTTATTATCCTGGATCTTGCCCTTATGGTTGCCGGAACAAAGTACAGGGGGCAGTTTGAAGAGAGGATAAAGGCAGTTATGGACGAGATAAAGCGTTCTGAGAATGTAATAGTGTTCATAGATGAGTTGCACACATTGGTAGGAGCAGGCGGAGCAGAAGGAGCTATAGATGCCTCGAATATACTCAAACCAGCGCTTTCTAGAGGAGAGATTCAGTGCATTGGAGCTACCACACTTGATGAATATAGAAAGCATATAGAAAAGGATGCGGCACTCGAGAGGCGTTTCCAGACGATAATGGTGGATCCGCCTACAGTAGCGGAGACGATAGAAATCCTTAAAGGTTTGAGGGACAGGTATGAGGCCTATCACAAAGTAGAGATTACAGATGACGCAGTGGAGGCGGCGAGTAAATTTTCGGACAGATACATAAGCGGTAGATTTTTACCGGATAAGGCCATTGATTTAATAGACGAAGCAGGGGCCAAGGCCAGACTTTCTATTATGACTGCTCCTCCGGATATGAAGAAGATGGAGTCAGAGATAGATGATATACGCAAAGAAAAGGATGCCGCAATAAAGGCTCAAGATTTCGAAAAGGCGGCCCATCTCAGGGACCAGGAAAAAGAGGCCCGCAGGAAACTTGATAAGTTCACCCAGCAGTGGAAAAAGTCCAGGCTGGAGGCCAGGCCCAAGGTAGATGAAGAGTTGATAGCAAATATCGTTTCAAAATGGACCGGCATACCGATTGTCAGGCTTGAGGAAAAAGAGTCCGAGAGGCTCCTAAAGATGGAACAGGAGCTGCATAAGAGGATTGCGGGTCAGGATGAGGCGATAACCGCTATTGCTCATGCAGTAAGAAGGTCCCGTGCAGGGATTAAAAATCCTAGAAGGCCCATAGGCTCTTTTATATTTATGGGGCCTACTGGTGTGGGCAAGACGCATCTTGGGCGTGTGCTTGCAGATTTTATGTTCGGCGACGAGAACGCTCTTATACAATTGGATATGTCAGAATATATGGAGAAATTTAATGTCTCCCGTCTTGTAGGCGCCCCCCCAGGATATGTCGGTTACGAAGAAGGAGGGCAGCTTACAGAAAGGGTGAGGAGGCGTCCATATTCAGTGGTACTTCTGGATGAAATAGAAAAGGCCCATCCTGACGTGTTTAATATCCTGCTTCAGGTGCTGGAGGACGGTCGGCTTACAGATAGCTTTGGGAGAAAGGTTGATTTCAGAAATACTATTCTGATTATGACTTCCAATGTGGGCGCAGATATCTTTAGAAAACAGGGTTCTATTGGCTTTAAGTCGGAGAAGGAAGAGATGACCTATAAGAATACAAAAGAGAAACTTCTTGAGCAGGTAAAGAAAACCTTTAAGCCCGAATTTCTAAACAGGATAGATGATATCATCGTGTTCCATGGTCTTACAAAGGAGGATCTTTATAAAATAATAGAGATAGAGCTAAAGGAGGTCAAAGAGAGGCTTAAAGAGCAGGGGATAGATATAGAGCTTGATAAGGGGGCAAAGGATTTGTTAATCGAAAAAGGATTTGACCCTGTCTTTGGTGCGCGTCCCCTTAAACGCACTATACAAAGATTTCTGGAGGACCCTTTGGCCGAAGAGATTATTGCCAAAAGGTTTGAAAGGGATAAGCCGATGAAGGCCTTTGTAAAGAACGGAAAGATAGCATTCAAGTAAAATGAGGCCATTTGCCCGAATTTGCACACAACTTACGGAACGAAGTGAATGTCAGTTGTGTAGTTATTTGAGATGCGTCATCTAATCATAAGGCGTAAGGTAAGAATTATACTATTGTTTATTTTGCTGGCCGCCGTTTTTAGTTCTGTTATGCCGTGGATCTATAGAAATCTTCTCAGCCACGGAGAGGATTTTCTCACTCATGAGCTCCCCTCACAGGCTCGTAATTTTCCAAGTTTTATGAGCAGCGCAGGGTTGGGTAAGGAGATATCCATGGATTTTAATTTTTTAAATAACGACTATGTATTTTCCAGATGCAGGCTAAGAGGCCTGAGATTAAAAAATTTTAGGCTTTCAGGAGATGTCATTATAAAAGGCCACCTGCTTAGAGACAAATATGGTGCAGTTACAGGATTCTCGGGTAAGCTTTTTTCCGACGGCATAAGCTTGAATTCTAAATTATCTCTTCCTGTGGCAATGTTATTCACTCTTACGAAAGATGAATTTAATATTAAATCTTTGACTCTTGGAGATTCATATGAATTGAAGGGGAGGATAGGTTTAATAAAACCATTTGAGATCAACCTCGTTTTTAATATAAATAGGGGTGACATAAGAGACCTTATGAGGTTTGCTAAGGTGAAGAATCCAGGGGTAGTGCTTGGCACGATAAACGGTTCGATTCGTATTAGAGGACATCTTGGCAGTATATTTTCAAATGGTATGATAGAGAGTAGAAACGGGAGACTGGGGCCAGTAAGATACGATATAGCTACTTTACGGTTGGAAGGTTTTGGCCCCACAATAAATATAGTGGATTCCATCCTAAGATATGGCAATGGTATGTTGACAATGGATGGTTCTGTGGACTTAAGGGATATTGGCAAAGGGACACTGTTAGATGGTCTTAAGGTAAGGTCTGATTTTAAGACAATAGTATGGGAGGGTTGGGAGATAAATAAAAGAGGCGCAGATGAATTGACCATGACCAAGGATATAAACGACAGCATGCGCGTAGGTTTTAAGACAATTGCAGAGAAGCCCCTTACCACCTATTATGATAAGGGAAATCAGGAAGAGATGAGCCTGGAGTATAAAATGGGCCTGGAAGATTTAAAGATAAAGCTTAGGAATGACGAGGAATTTTTTGTAATAGAGCATAGTGTTAAATTTTAGTAAGGTCGTCCCCTACAAAACGGTTGGGGCTCGAACTCGTCCGCTTCAGGCGGACTCACTTGATGAGAAACTTTATAAAAAAATTAGGACATAACAGCCTGGATTTTTTTATTTACATAGGCGGGGTATTTAATCTTTTTGTCAATGTAGTATTTCAGATATTTATGCCGCCTCTGAGAAAAAAAGAATTCCTGGTTCAGGTGTTTAAGATAGGTGTATTGAGTCTGCCTATTGTTTTTCTGGTATCCCTTTTTACAGGCATGGTCCTGGCACTTCAAAGCTCTTATCAGCTAACCAAGATGAATGCCCAGATTTATATATCGAGTCTTGTGGCGCTTTCGATGGTCAGAGAACTGGGACCTGTTTTGACAGCGCTTGTAGTTGCTGGAAGGGTAGGCGCGAGCATCACAGCTGAATTAGGGACAATGAAGGTAACGGAGCAGCTAGATGCCCTCCAGACACTGGCGACAGATCCGATAAAATACCTTGTGGTACCGAAATTTCTGGCCTTTTGCCTGACGCTTCCTCTTCTGACAGTATATTCCGATTTTATAGGAATGATCGGTGGTTATCTTGTCGGGGTTTATAAATTGCTTATAGGTTCTACGATTTATATTAAGATGACATTTGATCCACTTGTCTTCAAGGATATTTTTACAGGGCTTTTTAAATCTCTCATATTCGCAGTTATTATATGTATTATTTCGTGCTATGAGGGTTTCAGGACAGAAGGCGGCGCTGAAGGCGTAGGCAAGGCTACGACCCTTTCTGTGGTCACCTCGTTTATTTTAATAATAGCAGCGGATTGTTTGTTCACAACGCTATTTTATTTCATGTTCCCGTAACTCAGCTTTAAGTTACAGGAAGGGCCTCTTAAATTTCTATTTTTTGCTTATAGCTTAAGGCTTAAAGCTAATTATGATCGAGATAATCAATCTATCAAAATCATTTGGAGAGCACAGGGTGCTGGATAACCTGAACCTCGTCATTAAATCAGGAGAGGTTATGGTTATTATAGGCCGTTCTGGTTGTGGAAAGAGTGTCCTTTTGAAGCATATGACAGGTCTCCTTAAACCGGATCTTGGTCAGGTCATAGTAGATGCTAATGATATCTCAAGGATGGACGAGAAGAAGATGGATAGCCTTAGATTAAAGTTCGGGGTGCTTTTTCAGGGTGCAGCGCTTTTTGATTCAATGAGTGTCGGAGAGAACGTAGGCTTTGTCTTAAGGGAACATACGGATTTGCCAGAACATCTCGTGCAGAAAAAAGTTGCCAGGGCCCTTGAGCTTGTAGGGTTGAGGGGAATAGAAAGACTTATGCCTGCTGAGCTGAGTGGAGGCATGAAGAAACGGGTGGGGTTAGCCAGGGCTATATGCAACAGCCCTGATATTATATTATATGATGAACCCACGACAGGCGTAGACAGATCGGAAGAGCGTCGTGTAGGGAAAGAGTGTAGATCTCGGTGGTCGCCGTATCATTAAAAAAAAAAAGAAAAAACAAAAGAAAAAAGATTTTGATTTAATTCATCTATTCAATACTCTACTCATCGTTTTTCTCCTTATCCTTTTACTTCT
>CAJVXD010000038.1 GCA_913009675.1 uncultured bacterium
GGAGGAAGATATGGGGGGGGAAGAGGGGGGGGGGGGGGGTGGGGGGTGTGGGTTTTTTTTTTCAAGCAGAAGACGGCATACGAGATATATCAGTGTGACTGGAGTTCAGACGTGTGCTCTTCCGATCTCTAAAACCTCCCTCTTTTATCCGCCCTATCTTCTTTAGCTCCTGGTCTGTCAATATAGGTTCTCTTACGTGCAATTTGTGACAGCATTTAGCTGTCTCTGTCAGTATATTCTCTTCTCTCCCTATGAAGCCCTCCAGACTCATAACAAGCCCTTCCCGTATCGAATCAATTGCAGGGTTTGTAACCTGGGCAAATAGTTGCTTAAAATAGTTATAGAGAAGCTGGGGTTTTTTTGATAAGACCGCGTGAGGCGTATCATTGCCCATAGACCCTGTCGGTTCTCCACCGTTTTCTACCATGGGTTTTATGATAAATTTCAAATCCTCGCGGGTGTAACCAAAGGCCTTCTGTAAGATAATATTTTCCTCGACGCCGCCCGAAGGATATTTTATACTGTCCGAGCGAGGCTGCGAAGCAGCCGGGTCGGGAACCTCAGGTAACTTATCCAAATCCACCATATTTTCCTTAAGCCATGCACTATAAGGCCTGTCCGTAGCCATTGTATGCTTTATCTCATCGTCATTAACGATCCTCTTTTTCTCTGTATCAATAAAGAATATCTTCCCCGGCTCAAGCCGGCCTGAAAAAGCGATATCCGCAGGGTCTATATCCAATACCCCTACCTCAGATGCCATTACAACAAGTCCGCTTTTTGTAATAAGGTAACGTGCAGGCCTGAGCCCATTTCTGTCCAGGACAGCACCTACCCGTGTCCCGTCAGTAAATGCGATTGCTGCAGGACCGTCCCATGGCTCCATAAAACAGGCGTGATACCTATAAAAATCCCTGAGCCTTGATGCCATGAGATTATCCTGTTCCCATGCAGAAGGTATGAGCATCATCATTGTGTGAGGAAGGGATCTGCCTGCCAGGACCAGGAGTTCGAATACATTATCGATCGTTGCAGAATCGCTCCCCCCGGGAACAATTATGGGCTTAATCTTTTGAATGTCTTTCCCAAAAAGAGCAGTTTCAAGCAAACTCTCCCTTGCCCGCATCCAGTTGATATTACCACGCAGGGTATTTATCTCTCCATTATGCGCCAGGAACCTAAAGGGCTGGGCCAGGTCCCAGGTAGGAAACGTATTTGTGCTATAGCGCGAATGCACCAGGCATATGGCGCTCTGGATGGATTCATCTTTGAGATCAATGAAAAAGCTGTCCAGCTGATGGGGCATCAAGAGGCCTTTATAACTCAATGTCCTGGAAGAAAGATTGGTTATATAAAAGAACGACTTCTGTTCCAGACCGGAGGAACGGATTATATTTTCAATCTGTTTACGTATTACATAAAGTCTGCGTTCAAACTGAAGCTGGTTACCGATGCCAGCGCCCCTCCTGATAAAGATCTGCCGGATTACAGGTTGGGTCTCCCTCGCCGTCTTCCCTATTATCGAATCATCGAGAGGCACCTCGCGCCAGCCAAGGATCACCTGCTCTTCTCCTTTTACTATCCTGTCAAATACTGCCAGACAAAAATCCCTCTCTTTTTTATCCTGCGGGAAAAACACCATACCTGTAGCATATGCGCCTTGTTCAGGCAGGCAAATATTTACCTTTGAACATTCTTTTCTCAAAAAATTATGAGGGATTTGAATAAGTATGCCTGCGCCATCCCCTGTTTTAGGATCAGCACCTACTGCACCACGGTGAGCTAAACGATTAAGGATCTTTATGCCCTGCTTTATAATCTCGTTTGATTTTTTACCTTTGACATCACACACAAAACCCACCCCGCAACTATCGTGCTCGAATCGCGGGTCATAAAGCCCTTGTTTTTTTGGAAGGCATTTATATCTCATAAGTTATTTTATTCTTTGAACTGCAAAACATCAATACGTAGTTTACGTATTTTTGTGCGCAACGTGTTACGGTTTAAGCCCAGGATACTGGCTGCGAGAACCTGATTACCATAGGAATGCTCCAGGGCCTTTTCGATGAGGGGCCTCTCGGCATTCTCTATAACTACGCGGTATATCTTTCCTCTTTCTATCGTAAGGAAGGCTTTATCGAGTCTATCAATAAACATGTTGTCTCTATCTATTTTATCCATGCCTAAAAATTATGCAACCATAATCAAAAAAAATAGCTAACAAGCGAGTTAGCAGGAGAGGGGATAACAGTTTACAGGCTAGCGTGCCATTGCGAAGGAGGAGTCCTTCGATTTTGCTCAGGGTAAACTCCGCGACGAAGCACTCTCAATGAGCACGTAACTTATGCGCTTGTAAGGAGCATAAGTTAGGGTGCAAATTAATCCCGAGTCTAGCGAGGAACCTTTCTCATTAGGTCTTTAAGATTGCTTCATCCGCCTCAGACAGACTCATTATATATCAAAATATAGATAATATTCGTAGGGATGCGGCCTCAGACGGAGGTTGTCTATTTCCTTTTCCCTCTTATATTCTATCCATGTATCGATAACATCCTTTGTAAAGACATCCCCTGCCAGTAAAAACCCGTGATCCTGCTCCAGGGCGGCAATGGCATCCTCCAGTGAACCAGGCACGCTCGGTATCTTTCGAGCCTCTTTCTCGCCCAACTCGTATATATTCTTATCAAGTGGTGCGCCCGGGTCAATCTTATTTACGATACCGTCGATGCCTGCCATGAGCATCGCAGCAAAGGCCAGGTAGGGATTGCATGAAGCATCGGGTGGCCTGAATTCAACCCTTTTTGTTTTGGGATTCTCCGTATAGACAGGTATACGCACAGCTGCCGAACGATTCCTCTGTGAATAAGCGAGATTAACAGGTGCCTCATAACCCGGCACAAGCCTTTTATAAGAGTTTGTAGTAGGCGCCGCAAAAGCGAGTATTGCCGACGCGTGTTTAAGCAGCCCGCCTATATAATACTTTGCCAGCTGACTGATCAGGCCATAACCCTTAGGGTCATAAAAAATATTCCTACCATCCTTCCACAAAGACTGGTGGGTGTGCATGCCGCTCCCATTGTCGCCAAATAGAGGTTTCGGCATGAAGGTTGCCACCATATTGTTCTTGCGGGCAATATTTTTCACGATGTATTTATACATCAAACAGCTATCGGCGATCTTCACTAATCTACCGAACTTCATGTCTATCTCGCACTGGCCTGCAGTAGCTACCTCGTGATGATGGACCTCGATAGGTATCCCTGTCTTGATCATCTCTAAAATAATCCTGCTCCTCAGGTCCTGAAGGGAATCGTGCGGTGGGACAGGGAAATATCCTTCTTTATAACGCGGCTTATAGCCCAGGTTTGGTTTTTCCTCTTTTCCCGAATTCCATTCCCCTTCCGTAGAATCCACAAAATAATAACCGGAATTTTCAGTCTGGTCGAATCGCACGTCATTAAAAATAAAGAATTCCATCTCAGGGCCCCAGTAGCTTGTATCAGCAATGCCCGTCTCTTTTAAATATGCAGCTGCTTTCTTTGCGACATATCGCGGGTCACGCGAATATGGCTTCTTGCTTAGGGGGTCATAGATATCGCAAATAACGCTAAGGGTGGGCACCTCGCATGCGGGGTCAAGGACAGCAGTTGACGGATCAAGCATTAAAATCATATCTGATTCATGGATCTTCTGAAAACCCCTTATAGATGAACCGTCAAATCCTATACCTTCCACCCAGATACTATTCACAGGATCATCTATTTCTGATAATTCCGATGCAGGGAGAGAAAAATGCTGCCACAATCCAGGCAGGTCATTAAACTTCAGGTCTACGATCTCTATACCCTTCTCCTTTATAAGTTTATTTACCTTTTGAATCTCTGCCTCATCTATCCTTCCATTCCAGCGTAAGGCCGGTCCTTCTTTTTTACCCGTATTGCCTTTTTCCCTTTTCCTCTTTGCCATGTTATCCCTCCCTCTATTATGCCTCTTTTTTAACCTTATAGCCTTATTGTAATAATAAGTAAAAAGGTGCTGAACTTGGTAACCTGTGGCTAACCCCTTTTATCCAACTGCCTTACCTCCCTTTTCCCCTGTCCTGATCCTGATGCATTCCGGCAAATCCAGGACAAAGATCTTCCCGTCGCCTATCTTTCCTGTCTTGGCACCTTTTATGATTGCCTTAATAGCAGGCTCGACAAAATCGTCATTTACAGCTACTTCAAGTTTGACCTTTGACAATAGATTCACCTTATAGATCTTACCTCTATAGCTCTCGGAATACCCCCTCTGCTGACCGCACCCCTTTACCCTGCTGACCGTCATCTTGAATACGCTGGCCTTGAATAACTCTTCTTTCACATCGTCCAATCTTTCAGGCTGGATAACAGCCTCTATTTTTTTCATGATGCCACCTCCGATAACTATAATGCCTCTTCCGGATACGCCTCTATATTATGGATACTCAAATCCGCGCCTATCATCTCTTCGTGTTCCGTCAATCTTATACCAACGCTAAGGCGAAGCACAGAGTAAACCAGCCAGCCGCTTATTACTGCAACTACAATAGCTGCAAGGGTTCCTATTATCTGCGCCGCGAGGCTTACACCGCCTAATCCACCTAATAACTTACTGCCAAATATACCGCATGCCACCCCTCCCCATGAACCGGCTACCCCATGAAGAGGCCATACCCCTAATACATCGTCTATCTTCATCCTCTCTGTCTCGATCTGAAAAAGTTTTACAAATATAAATGCGGCCACCCCTCCTATGACTAATGCACCAAAAGGATGGACGACGTCTGAACCGGCACAAATAGCTATCAGACCGGCCAGTGCACCATTATGAATAAAAGTAACGTCATTCTTAGAAACAATCAATGCCGTAACAATACCGCCAACCATGGCCATAAGAGAATTGATAGCTACCAGCCCTGAGATATTTTCCAGTCTTCCCGCACTCATCACATTAAAACCAAACCAACCTATGCAGAGCATCCAGCTCCCCAGGGCCAGAAACGGGATATTGCTAACCTTTATTATCTGACTTCTACCTTTTACATATCTATTTAAGCGAGGGCCCAGCAGTATAATTGCCGGCAATGCCAGCCAGCCGCCCATGGAATGGACCACTACCGAGCCTGCATAATCATGGAAAGGTGCGCCTGTCAGATTTGCCAGCCAGCTCCCTGCCTGTCCTAAAAACACATTTTTACCCCATACCAGAGACTCAAAAAACGGATAGACCAGCCCCACCAATATACCGCCGGCTACGGACTGGGGCCAGAACCTCGCCCTTTCTGCTATCCCGCCTGATATAATGGCCGGGATACACGCGGCAAACGTCAATAGAAAGAAATAATGCACCAGGTTAAACCCCTGATCGACACCCAATAATTCAGAGGCCGGCTTGAAAAAAGATATGCCATAGGCTATGGGGAAACCTATGATAAAGTAAACTATTGTCGAAACTCCCCAATCACTGATTATCTTGACCAATGCATTGACCTGACTCTTCTTTCTCACAGACCCCAGCTCTAAAAAGGCGAATCCGGCATGCATTGAAAAAACAAGTATAGCCCCCAGGAGCAGGAATAATATGTTACTGCTGTTTATCATCTGGCGCAAACTATCCGATAGAGCCGCTGTATTCATAACGCTCCCCCCTTGCAAGATTTTGATACCCTATAAAAACAAAAAGGCGTTCTTTTCCTCTTGCAAGAACACCTTTGTCCCCACTGATCAATATACACTTACCAGGCACTTCGTCGTGCCCTCTTTAGATTAGAAGTAAATAAACCGCCCTTTTGGTAACTAACTGAATATTCAATAGGATACTCAACTGAGAAAATCAGGTCAAAAAATACCTATAATCTCAACCGTTCCCTGACAAATCGGGCATATAGTCTATTTATCCTGTTGGTCTTGAGCCAACGCTCTAAAGTGGCAACCTGAATATCAAGCGCCCTGGACAGTTCAAATAAGGTATAGCCTCTTTCTTCCTTAAACTGTCTGATTTTATCGATCAAGTCTCTATCTTCCATGCTATCCTATGGCCTCGCCTCCCTTTTCTCCTGTCCTGATCCTGATGCATTCCGGCAAATCCAGGACGAATATCTTTCCGTCGCCTATAGTCCCGGTCTTCGCGCCTTTTATAATTGCCTTTACGGTGGGTTCGACAAAATCCTCATTTAGAGCTATCTCGAGCCTTAGTTTCTTTAGAAGGTTCACCTCGTGGATCACACCTCTGTAGGTCTCTGTGTATCCTCTCTGTTTACCGCAGCCAAGGACATTTGAAACTGTCATCTTATATATCTTCGCATCAAACAATGCCTTTTTTACATCCGGCAATCTATGTGGCTGGATCATTGCTATTACGAGTTTCATGGTATGCCTCCTTTAGTTAATGAGCACGTAACTTATGGAGCGCGAACTGCAACGTAAGTTACCGTGCGAATTCACCCCCCACACCAATTGGGAATCTGCATGGGATAATACCAATTGGTGTGGGGGTAATTTCGGTCGAATGAGTTACGGCATCCTCTCTGGATACCGTAACTCATGGCCTCAATTATTCCGTCGTAAATATCTGGAACCCGGCATATGCCTCCATGCCGTGCTCGCCGATATCCAAACCCTTTAGCTGTTCTTCATCACTAACCCTGAGCCCTACGGTCTTCTTTACAACATAGAAAAGGAGTGTTGCCGTTCCAAATACCCATATAAATACGGATACGACCCCTATTAATTGTGTGAAAAACTGGCTCAGTCCGCCTCCGAAGAAAAGACCATTCACAGCCCCAATACCACTCGACTTCCCATAGGCCGCCTCTGCAAAAAGCCCCACGGAAAGCGTTCCCCATGCACCGCATACGCCATGGACTGATATGGCACCAACAGGATCGTCTATATGAAGCACCTTGTCTATAAATTCAACACTCGATACGACAATCACACCGGCAATCGCTCCGATAATTATGGCGCTCAGGGGAGAAACTGCGGCACAAGGAGCAGTTATAGCTACCAACCCTGCCAGGGCACCATTTAATGCCATGCTTGTATCAGGTTTTCCGAATCTAAACCACGCTGCAAACATAGCCATTATGGCTCCTGCTGCTGCGGCAAGATTTGTGGTGACTGCTATCGTGGCTATGCTCAGATTTGTGCCTGAAGTAGTAGAGCCGGAGTTAAATCCGAACCATCCAAACCAGAGTATAAATACGCCCAGCGCTGCCAGAGGGATATTGTGACCGGGGATAGCATTGGAACTCCTGTCTTTATTATATTTACCCAATCTCGGGCCAAGTATTATCGCACCGGCCAACGCTGCCCATCCGCCAACAGAATGGACCACGGTAGAACCTGCAAAATCTATCATACCTTTACTGGCGAGCCAGCCGCCGCCCCATATCCAATGTCCGACCACAGGATATATCAAGGCGCTGATGAACACGCTATATATAAGGTATCCTGAAAATTTGGTCCTTTCTGCCATCGCTCCTGAAACAATAGTCGCCGCAGTAGCGGCAAAGACCACCTGAAACATCCAGTAGGCAAACTGCCATAGGCCATCGGCACTAGACGGATTGGCGGCGCTCAATAAAAATCCGTCTTTTCCAAAAAGCCCAAACGCACTTGTCCCGAACATTACCCCGAAACCAACCAACCAGAAGGCAATAGAACCCACGGAAAAATCCATAAGGTTCTTCATCATGATATTGGCCGCATTCTTTGCCCTCGTAAAACCGGCTTCAACCATTGCAAAACCTGCCTGCATAAAAAATACCAGGAAGGCAGCCACAAGGGTCCAGACAGTATTTATTGCAACCGCGTTGGAGGCAGGAGTTGCATCCTGGGCAAAGGCCGGCAATGCTATAGATAAACAAATAGCAGAATTTACTAAGACTATCATTAAAAATCTTATTTTCTTAGCCATCTTCTTTTCTCCTTTCTTCGATGAGCACGCAACTTATGGAACGAAGTGCGACATAAGTCCTCACTTAAAAACTAAATGCCAACACTGCGCCGCCATAAAATTGACTATCCTGATTGCCATCGCCTGAATCCCTTAGATCACCAAAGGGGATAGAGTAATTTATGCTCGGCGAAAGAGAACATTTCTCACTTAATTGAATTGTTAACCCTGCCCCCAGGCCAACGTCACCACCATTACCATTAATAAAAAAGATCGGAAGAGC
>CAJVXD010000039.1 GCA_913009675.1 uncultured bacterium
GGGGCAACGAGCGCAGAGTGGAGAAGAGAAGGACGAAAAGCGAGACGGAAAGAAGACAGTGGATCAAGGAAAGAAAGAAAAAAGAAAAAGAGAAAGAGAAAAGAAAAGAAAAAGAGAAGAAAGAGTTTTTTTTTTTCAAGCAGAAGACGGCATACGAGATATATCAGTGTGACTGGAGTTCAGACGTGTGCTCTTCCGATCTTCACAAGAGATTTTGAGTATACTCAAAAGGGAAAGGTTCATAAAAGATTTCAAGTTTATAGAGGATAAGAAGCAGGGTATCTTAAGGGTTTATCTTAAATACACAAAGACAGGAGACCCTGCTGTAAAAGGTTTGAGAAAGATCTCCAGGCCGGGTTTGAGGATCTATGTTAAAAAAGACAAGATCCCCACTGTCTTGGGAGGTCTGGGCATAGCTATCCTGTCTACATCAAGAGGCCTTGTAACAAATATTCAGGCAAAGGAGATGCAGACAGGCGGCGAAGTGCTTTGTTATGTTTGGTAAGTTCGGACAATCATGGGAGAAGTTCAAGACAAGTGCTCATTTGATATGTCGAGGATAGGTAAAAAAGCTATAGGGATTCCTGATAAAGTAAAGGTAAAGGTAGAATCAGGAAGGGTGTTTGTAGAAGGACCAAAAGGCAAGCTGGAATGGCCTTTGCCCGCTAAGATAGAGGTCAAGATAGAAAACTCCAGCATCGCCGTAAATAGGAATGGAGAAGACAAGGTCAGTTGTTCTATGCATGGACTTGCCAGGGCTTATATATACAATATGATAGAAGGCGTAAACAAGGGTTACGCAAAGAATCTTGAGATCCATGGCGTTGGTTACCGTGCTCAACTGCAGGGGAAGGTACTTAATCTACAGTTAGGTTTCTCCCATCCTCTTGTCTACCAAATACCCGAAGGTGTCAGCATAAAGACCCCCAAGCCCAATCGCATTGCGATAGAAGGCATTGATAAGGCAATAGTCGGAGAGGTTGCGGCTGAAATAAGAAACTATCTTAAGCCCGAGCCCTATAAAGGCAAAGGTGTGAGATATGAAGGCGAATATGTGAGGAAAAAGGCGGGAAAGTCAGTGGCCTGAGGCAATATATGAAAAAGAGATTTAAGAACAAGGCAGAATTGGGAAGGATCAAAAGGCATTATAGGATAAGGAAAGACATCTCTGGTACAGGGGAAAGGCCCAGATTGAGTATCCACAGAAGCCATAAAAATCTTTATATCCATTTTATAGATGATATATCCAGTACAGTAATACTGTCGGTTTCTACAAGTGATAAGGTGTTTAAGAAAAAATGTGCATGGGGAGGTAACGTAGAGGCCGCTAAGAGATTAGGCGTTTATGCATCGGAGGAGGCAAAAAAGAAAGGCATAGAAAAGGTAGTCTTTGATAGAGGAGGTTATCTCTATCATGGCAGGATAAAGACACTGGCTGATGCAGCAAGAGAGGGAGGGTTGAAATTTTAGCGAGGGCATGACTTACGTCAATCAAAGATTTGATGTAAGCTATCTGTCCGAACTTACCCCACACCCAGATACATCGAAGTGACACTTCGTGGTATCTGGGTGTGGGGTCAAATTCGCACCTTCAGGGTAGTTAAACAAGGGAGATTAAGTTACGAAAAATCTTTTATTTTTCGTAACTTAAATGCTCATTTGAGGGGGAAATCTTGGTAGAGGCAAGGCAGATAAAAGACAAGCTGATAAAAAAGATAGAAGAGGCCCGGGAGGAACAGTTTATAGAGAAGGTTATAGCAGTGAACAGGGTCTCAAAGGTTGTAAAAGGAGGGAAGAGATTCTCATTTACGGCCCTTGTGGCTATTGGCAACGGAAAAGGCACGGTTGGTTGTGGATATGGCAAGGCCAATGAGGTTGCCAATGCTATACGAAAGGCACTTACAAAGGGCAAAAGGAATCTTTTCAGAGTCCACTTAAAGGACAAGACCATACCTCATGAGGTGATGGGGCGTTTTGGAGCAGGTAAGGTCCTTTTGAAACCTGCTTCTGAGGGTACGGGCGTTATTGCGGGAGGTACTGTGCGTGCGATTTGTGATGCCGTAGGCATTAAAGATGTACTTACAAAGTCTCTGGGAAGCCAGAACCCCATTAATGTAACAAAGGCAACCCTGGAGGGTTTGAAGCAATTAAGATTAAAACGTACGTTTGAAGAAGGGGACGAGGATTGACATGAAGATAGAGGATTTAAGGCCCGCCAGAGGCGAAAATAAAAGAAGGAAAAGGATTGGCAGGGGGCCGGGGTCAGGACATGGAAAGACTTCTACGAGAGGCCACAAAGGCCAGATGTCTCGAACAGGCAAAAGTCAAACCCCAGGGTTTGAAGGCGGACAGATGCCATTGATAAGAAAGATGCCAAAGCGGGGGTTTAATAAGAGGCCCAGGAAAGGTTACTGCATCCTTAACCTAAAGGACATCTCCCTTTTAAAAAAAGAGACTTCGATCACTCCTCAGTTGTTGAAGGAAAAGGGCATAATAAAAGGCCCTTTAAATTTTTTAAAGATCCTTGGGGGTGGTGAGATAGATGTCCCCGTGAATCTAATGGCCCATGCATTTTCAGGGACGGCCCTTGAAAAGATCAAGGCTGCTGGAGGGAGATGCGAGGTAATCAAAATTTAATTTAATAGTACCGTCTAATATCCTTCGAGCGGGGGTCGAGAAGGATTAACTTAAGAAACCAGGAACAACAGGAATAAGATGATAAAGGCCTTATTAAATTCTTTCAAGATAGCTGATCTCAGGAAAAAGTTACTTGTAACGCTGCTTTTGATAAGCATTTATAGGATCGGGGCGTATATACCTACTCCTGGTGTTAATGGTGCGGCGCTCATGCAGTTTTTTGAAAATATAGCAAAAACGCAGGGGGGCACGCTCTTTGGCATTATGAATATGTTTTCCGGAGGGGCCTTAAAGCGCTTGACAATATTCGCATTAGGGATCATGCCCTATATATCTGCTTCGATTATACTGCAGCTCTTGGTTACCGTAGTCCCTCATCTTGAGAAGCTTTCAAAAGAAGGGGAGGCGGGCAGGAAAAAGATAATCCAGTATACCCGTTACGGCACAGTGGTCCTCTCCATTATTCAATCTTTTTTTATCAGTTTGTGGCTTGAAAATCCCGCAAGATTCCAGGGGCTTAGCATAGTGGATCATCCCGGATGGCCTTTC
This sequence comes from uncultured bacterium, assembly GCA_913009675.1. GTDB lineage: Bacteria > Omnitrophota > Gorgyraeia > Gorgyraeales > Gorgyraeaceae > CAJVXD01. The sequence goes on from CAJVXD010000039.1 coordinate 3,187, forward strand.
CGTTTTCTTACGGTAGTTACCCTTACGACAGGGACGGCCTTTATTATGTGGCTCGGTGAACAGATCCAGGAGCATGGTATAGGTAACGGCATCTCGTTAATAATCACAGCCGGTATTATTTCGAGACTGCCTACGGCATTGCATCAGGTCTTTGTGCTCTTCTCCCCTTTTGCGCCTGAAAAGAGACAGATAAACCCGTTTACCCTGATATTGATGTCAGCCATAGGAGTAGCTGTGGTAGTAGCTGTTATCTTGATTACCCAGGGGCAGCGCAAGATCCCTGTCCAATATGCAAAACGGATCATAGGCAGGAAGGTCTACGGAGGACAGAGCACCTATATACCTTTGAGGGTTAATCAGGCAGGAGTCATACCTATAATATTTGCCCAGTCCATAATACTTTTTCCCGCTACCATAGCAGGATTTATCCCAAATAGTGGATTACAGAGGATAGCGCAGTCGCTTGTCAGGGGCCAGCTTTTATATACAATAGTCTATAGTTTATTTATTATATTCTTCGCCTATTTTTATACAGCGATAACATTCAACCCCAGTGACGTAGCTGACAATATGAAGAAATATGGAGGGTTCATCCCCGGGGTATGGCCGGGAAGGCGCACGGCGGAATATTTCGATTTTATTATGACAAGGATTACCCTGCCGGGGGCGGTCTTCCTGGCATTTATAGCCGTCTTTCCTGATATGCTGGGCGCATGGTTGAAGGTACCCTATCTGATAGCGAGTTTTTTCGGAGGCACGGCGCTTTTGATCATCGTAGGTGTTATGCTGGATACGATGCGTCAGCTTGAATCGCAGCTTTTAATGAGGCACTACGAAGGTTTTATGAAAAAGGGCAGGATACGCGGGAGAAGATGATGAGGATGGTGTTCTTAGGTCCGCCAGGCGCAGGCAAAGGGACGCAGGCGGTCATGTTTTCTGAAGGGATGAGATTCCTGCATCTTTCAACAGGAGATATATTAAGGGCAAATGTTAAGAGAGGGACGGAGATAGGACAAAAGGCCAGGTCGTTCATGGAGCAAGGCCTGCTGGTGCCGGACAGCATAGTAATAGAGATGATGCTGGATAAGATAAAAACCAGCGAGGCGGGCAAAGGATTTATCCTGGACGGTTTTCCCAGGACTGTATACCAGGCCAGGCGGATGGACGAAGAACTCAAGGGCCTGGACCTTACGATAGAACTGGTAGTGTATTTTAAGACCAGCATCGATATTATTATATACAGGCTTACGGGGAGACGGATTTGCAGGGATTGCGGAGCAAATTACCATATCGTCAATATGTCGCCCAAGAAGGAAGGCATATGCGATAAGTGCGGCGGAGAACTTTATCAGAGGAAAGACGACAATGAAGAAGCCATAAAAAAAAGACTAGAGGTCTTTAATGGCCAGACAAAGGAATTGATAGATTATTATAAAAAGCAAGGGATCCTTGAAGAGGTCTCAGGGGATTTAGATGCAGGGAAGGTTTACGAGGCCATCTCCGGAATATTAAATGATAGAGATAAAAACCGAACGTGAAATAAGACTGATGGAAGAAGCCGGACGGATCGTAAGGGCTGTTCTCAGCGGATTGAGAAAGATGGTTGTCCCTGGGGTAACTACAGCGGAACTTGATAGAAAGGCAGAAGAGATGATAAGGGCCCATGGCGCTGTCCCTGCCTTTAAGGGTTACAGGGGTTTCCCCGCAAATATATGCACCTCTATAAATGAGCAGATTGTCCATGGGATACCAGGGAGCGTAAGATTAAGAAAAGGCGATATATTGAGCATAGATGTAGGCGTTGAGAAGGACGGGTATTACGGAGATGCGGCGATTACTGTTGAAGTAGGAGATATGGTTGCGGCAAAGGCCAGGCAGCTGATCAGGGTTACAAAAGAGGCATTGCGCATAGGTATAGAAAAGGCAAAAGAAGGCAACAGGTTGTTCGATATCTCTAATGCAATACAGATCCATGTAGAAACATGCGGTTATTCAGTCGTAAGGGATTTTGTCGGCCATGGTATAGGCAAAGAGATGCATGAAGAACCTGAGATACCGAATTTTGGAAGGGCGGAAACAGGCCCAAGATTAAGAAAAGGTATGACCCTGGCTATAGAGCCAATGGTTAATGAGGGCAGATACGATATAGAGATACTCGACAATAGATGGACGGCAGTAACAAAAGACGGGAAATTATCAGCTCACTTCGAGCATACGATCTGTGTGACAGAAGGGGATCCAAGGATCCTGACATAAAACAGGAGGGCTATAAGTAAAGATAGCATGGACAGGGATTCTCATAGTTGGGGGCTTATAGTTTAAAGTTGGAGATATGGCAAAAGAAGAAGCAATCCAGGTTGAAGGTACGGTACTAGAGGCATTGCCGAACGCAATGTTTAGGGTCGAACTTGAAAATGGCCACAAGGTCCTGGCGCATGTCTCAGGGAAGATGAGGATGCATTTTATAAAGATATTAGCCGGGGACAGGGTTAAGATGGAACTTTCGCCTTATGATCTGACGAAGGGAAGGATAGTATACAGGACAAAATAATGAAGGTTAAACCGTCCGTAAAACGAATATGTGATAGATGTAAGATTATCAGGCGTAAAGGCATTGTAAGGGTAATCTGCAGTAATCCGAAGCATAAACAGAGACAGGGGTGATCTGTGGTGGAAGGTTAAAGGTTAACCTTCCACATTTCAACGCCATCTTGTTATAAGGGGTAGGATATGGCACGAATTGCAGGTATTGATTTGCCGAAGGAAAAACGTATAGAAATTGCATTGACTTACATCTATGGGGTAGGCATATCGTCTTCGAGGAAGATACTCAAGGCAGCCGGGGTTAGCCCTGATACAAGGGCAAAGGATCTCAAGGAAGAAGAGGTTTCCAGGCTCGCGGCACTTATACAGAAAGAGTACAGGGTTGAAGGAGACCTAAGGAGAGAGACGAGCCGGAACATAAAGCGTCTTATAGATATAGGTTCTTATAGGGGGTTTAGACACAGGAGGTCCTTACCTGTGAGAGGCCAGAGGACGAAAACAAACGCAAGGACCAGAAAAGGGCCGAGAAAGACAGTAGGCGTGACCAGAAAGGCCAAGATTCAGGTGCCGCTGGCTTAATAATAGGATTTAATCAGATTAGGAGATAGACGATGGTAGAGAAGAAAAAACCAAAAAAAAAGACTTTAAGGAATATTACAAGCGGTATAGCACATGTCCTGGCTGCATTCAACAACACAATAGTTACCATAACGGATAAGCAGGGAAATTGTATTGCATGGTCTAGCTGTGGGTCTGTCGGCTTCAAGGGGTCTAAGAAATCGTCACCTTTCGCTGCTCAGATTACCGCTAAGAATGCTGCGAAGAAGGCGCTTGAATGCGGGTTAAAGGATGTGGAGGTTTTTATAAAGGGTCCTGGTTCAGGCCGCGAATCGGCAATAAGGGCGATACAGGCGGCTGGTTTGCGCATAAGTGCTATAAAGGATGTTACCCCTATCCCTCATAATGGCTGCAGGCCGCCAAAGAGGAGACGGGTCTAATTGGAAAGAGGGAGTAAATAAATGGCGAGATATACAGGTTCATTATGCAGGGTTTGTAGAAGAGAGGGCCTCAAGCTTTTCTTAAAAGGCAGCAGATGTTACACGGATAAATGTGCCTTTGAAAGGCGAAGTTATCCACCGGGTCAACACGGAAAAGGCAAAAGGAGGCCAAAGGTTTCTAACTATGGCATGCAGTTGAGAGAAAAGCAAAAGGTCAAGAAGATATACGGTATACTGGAGAGACAGTTCAGAAGATATTTTAGTATAGCAGAGCGTTCGAAGGGGGTAACAGGAGAAAAATTGCTGGAGATCCTCGAGAGAAGGGTGGACAATGTTGTATTCAGGTCCTGCTTTGCTGTTTCCCGGGCACAGGCCAGGCAGATAGTAAGGCATGGACATATATTGGTTAACAACAGAAAGGTAGATATCCCGTCATATTCTATTGCAACAGGGGATGTCATACAGCTAAAGCAGAAGGATAAGCTTATAAAGGATGTTAAGGAGACAATGGAGGCTGTTAAGGATAGAGGCATACCTGATTGGTTAAAACAGGATTCGCAAGACCTTAAGGTAGCCATCACGCGCCTTCCCCGGAGAAGCGACGTGGGGATGGATATACAGGAACAGCTCATAGTAGAACTATACTCTAAATAAAGGACAAAGACGCTTAAATTGTAAATTCCAGGCACCAAATTCCAAATAAATCCCGATTACCAAAATTACAATGGTCAAAGGGTTTGGTCATTCGGTAATGCAGTTCGTGATGTGAAATTTTATCTTATACGAGGAGGGTAAATAATGGGTATCAGCTGGAAAACGTTTGAGATGCCTAAGAAGCTGGAATGCGATGAGAAGAGTTACTCGCCGTATTATGGAAAGTTTATTGCAGAGCCGTTTGAACGTGGTTTTGGGGCTACGATAGGAAATTCACTAAGGCGTATACTTATATCTTCTATAGAAGGTGCTGCTGTTACTTCTGTAAGGATAGACGGTGTCTTGCATGAATTTTCTACAATACCATCTGTTTTAGAAGATGTCCCCGAGATAATATTGAACATAAAACAACTTGTTATCAAGTCGCATTCCAGGTCACCGAAGATAGTGCGCTTAAAGGCCTCTAAAAAAGGTGATGTCACGGGTAAGGACATTGTTGCGGACGATTCGGTCCAGATAATAAACCAGGACCTGCACATAGCCACACTTACCAAAGAGACCAACCTGAGCATGGAGTTAGAGATAGGTAAAGGACGGGGATATGTGCCCGCAGAGAGAAACAAAAAAGAGGGCCAGGCTATAGGGGTAATACCCGTAGATTCTATATTTGCGCCTGTGCGCCGCGTGAATTTTCAAGTACAAGATACGAGGGTTGGCCAGGTAACCGATTACGACAAGCTCATGATCGAGATCTGGACCAATGGGAGTATAGAACCGAAAGAGGCGCTTCTCTACGCGTCTCATATCCTACA
>CAJVXD010000040.1 GCA_913009675.1 uncultured bacterium
GGATACTGCGCAATTAGCTCTTTGGGTAAATTATAGTCAAAATCGGATAAGTTTAGCATCCTATATACACAGAGGGTCTCGAGGAGTTTAAAAAAACCAAATAACTTCACACCTTTGTGCGTGTCAGGAAAGTGCGAGGTTATTTTTAGTTATTCCCGATCCTGACTATCTCAGTACCGGGATAATAGTATCTCAATATATCCTCTGCCTTATATCCTTTCCTTGCCATAGCATATGCACCCCATTGACACATGCCTATCCCGTGGCCCCAACCTTTGCCTTCAAAGATAATATCCCGGCCTTTTATCTGAGCCTTAAAATTTGTACTCTTTATCAGGTTCGGACCTACTATCAACCTAAACTTATTACCACCCAGTTTAATATTCTCTGGCCTGCCCTTCAAAAGCACATCCAATATTCTACCGGCCTTATCCCTCTTTAAGGCCTCGATAGAAACGAGCTGGATATCATAACCTGCCTGCTTCAGCCTGTCCGTTATCTCATCTATCCTTAATTCCTTCTTCCAGCGGTAGTATGGCGACATAGTACAGAAATTGCAAGGCCTGCCGCGTAACGGCGGGATATCAATGCCCCATAGAGTTACGGCATCTGATGTATGTCCCCCGCAGGTAGCATGATAGTAACTCGGAAAGATCTTGCCATTATATGTCAAGATCTGCCCTCTTGTTAAATTCACGGCCCTTCTGATAGACCATGTCTCTGATCTCCTGCCGCCATAGACCTGGGAATAGATATCTGCAGCGAGATCAAAATATCTATTTTTGCTGACAAGCTTCTGATAAAGCGCATAAGTCCTGGCGGCTATTGCCTGTGCCTTCAAGACCTCTATAGGCCAACGATGAGAGACCTCATTATAAAGCACCCCGTAAAGATACTCCTCAATATCGATATTATTAACTACGATAAGCCTCTGCTCTTTATCCTTTATAATGTCAATCTCACCGCGAAACTGCCGCTTGTTAACATAAACCCTAGCCCTTTTTCCAGGCAAAACCCTGATACCTCCTGAATCAAGATCTTTTGCAAAGAAGGTTCGACTTCTTAAACCCCTGCCTTCTTCTAATACCTCCCCGTCTTCAAATCCAACCAACCTGTAAGGCCCCCTTATATGCAGGTTTATCTCTTTAGCGCTTTTTACTATCAATACCCTGACAAGAATATGTCTCCGCGCCGGACGGGTTCCCATGGCATACAGAGAGGGGTTATAGAAAAATAAAACAAGGACAAGAAAAATCAAAATCCTGTGATTCATCGGCGTCGACCTATAAAAACCAAGATTAAAGAAAGGATGATACTAAAAAGGATGGAGGTAGCTAAGGGGAAATAAAAAGTGAATGTTCCTTTTTTTATACATATGTCTCCAGGAAGTCTGCCTATCCATGGAATCCTTGACGCTAATATGAACAGGGATCCCAGGACAACCAAGATTATCCCAGAGAAGATTAAAATTTTACCAAAACTGCTGATGTCAGACATTTTTTATATTTCCGCATTAGTTCTGGTTAATCCGGCCGCAGTTAAGTAACCTTCACGCGCTCTAACTCGGAGAAGACACAGCCACAATACCTCTGTCTATACATACCAGCACTTTTTGCTTCTTCCTGAGATTTTCTAAACCCCTTCCTGAAATCTTCGTAATAAAACTCTACGTCTTTTTCTCGAGATACGTCTTCTCCAATCTTTTTCACAAGTTCGTGATCCTGGTAAGGGCTTATTAATAAGGTGGTCGTAAAGGCATCGAAAGAGTTCTCTTTCGCAAAATCCGCTGTCTCTGAAAGACGTAATGCCCAACAGAGCGAACATCTCTCAGGAGAACCCTCCTTTGATGCAATCTTTCTAAAATATTCCTCCATCCTGTAAGGGGGATATATTACCTCAAGCTCTATCTTCTCCGCCGCTTCCCGTAGCGCATCTCTACGTCTTTTATACTCGCTTGGCGGATGGATATTGGGGTTGTAGTAAAACCCTGTCATATTCTCAAATTTAGTACCTGCCAATTGCCTAATCGGATACAAGGCACAAGGGGCACAGCAGATATGGAGTAATAATTTCATATTTGTTTAGGATTTAGGATTCCCTGTTTCGGATTTAAAACAGTTCTTTTTGACTCCCTTTCTTATAGGCTATCCCCAGATGCTTATACGCCCGCTCTGTCACTTCCCTTCCTCTAGGCGTACGTTTAATAAAACCTATCTTTAATAAAAATGGCTCCACTACGTCCACTATCGTATCACTCTCTTCATTTAAGGTTGCCGCAAGGGATTCTATGCCAACGGGGCCGCCATCATAAAAATCAATTACTACCTTGATGACCTTTCTATCGATATCGTCGAGTCCGACCGAATCTATTCGCTGAGAGTCTAATGCCATTACGGCGGTTTGTTTGTCTATCTTATCACTGCCTTTTACATCACTGTAATCCCTGACCCTGCGTAACAACCTATTTGCCACACGAGGGGTACCACGCGAACGTCTTGCAATCTCATATGCAGCATCTCTATCCAGGGCCAATTCTAAAAGTTTTGCAGAACGTTCTATTATTTTGACAAGGTCCTCTACTTCATAAAAATCCAAGTGATAGAATATGCCGAAACGCCCTCTCAGTGGTGCTGTCAATAGACCTGAACGTGTTGTAGCGCCAATAAGCGTAAACCTCTTTAGATTAAATTTTATAGTCTTGGCGTATGGGCCTTTATCGATCAGAAAATCTATCTGAAAATTTTCCATCGCAGGATAGATAAACTCTTCCACAACCTTTGAAAGCCTATGGATCTCATCGATAAAAAGTATATCTCCTTCGGCAAGGTTGGTGAGGATGCCTATAAGGTCGCCTGCCCTTTCAATGGCAGGACCAGAGGTAGCAGTAATCTTCGAACCCATCTCATGGGCAATGATATAGGCAAGGGTAGTCTTGCCTAATCCAGGGGGACCTGAAAGTAATATATGTTCGAGATTTTCCTTTCTCTTCTTGGCGGCCTGAATTGCAATCTCTAGATTCTCAAGCGTATGCCTCTGCCCTACGAAATGCCGCATCCTTTCGGGCCTGAGAGAGATATTAAATACCACCTCTTCTTCGGTTTCCTGCCGTGTTATCAGCCGTTCGCGATCATCCTTCTGTTCTTTCTTTGACATATCCTCAACCTCAACCTTAGCCTTCACGCTATGCCCTTTGCCCTATGCTATCTTTTCGTCTTCTGCTTGTAAACCTCGTTCAAAAGATCCTCTGCTGTCCTTATGCCTGGATTCCGAGACAGCGCCCGGTGTACCATATTATTTGCTTCAGATTTTTTATACTGCAGCTGCAAAAGAACATCCATGGCTTCTTCCTGTATACCTTCTTTTCCCCTGCTAACAGAGGAAGAAAGCTCAAGGTTGTCCTGTATTAAACCGAATTTTCCGACCTTTCCCTGGAGTTTTGCTATTATCTCTTTTGCCCTTTGGCTACCTATGCCGGGCAGGGATTTCAAAAAAGAGACATCCTCCATATCGATAGCTTGAGCAATACTGGATATAGGTATCTTCAATGCCCTTACTGCAGCCTTGGGCCCTATACCTGAAACTGTTATAAATTTTTCAAAGAATTCCTTTTCTATCTCATTAAAAAAACCTATCAGAAACGGAAAAGACCTGGAAGTTTCTACCTGAAAATAATGATACGTAATTAAAGAAAGGGTGCCATCTTGTTGAACATGGCCGTCCAGACTATTCATCACGGCCCCTGGTATCAGTATCTCATAAGAGATACCCCTGACATCTACGATTATCGAATCTTCACGTCTCTCGATTAACTTTCCTGAAATTCTACAAATCATAAGATGAGGTATACGAATGCATCAATACATTTGCATGAGTTACGGCAAGGGCCAACGCATCTGTTACATCCACAGATTCAGGGATCCTGGTAAGATTTAACAAACTTGCAACTGTCCTCTGAACCTGTTGCTTTGATGCATGGCCTCTCCCTGTTATGGCCTTTTTTACCCTTGTAGAAGGATAATTTGCCAATCTAATCTTCTGGTTTTCAACAGCAAGACATATTATACCACGCGCATGCCCCATCAAGATAGAAGTCTTTGGATGTCTATAATGGGAGTAGAGTTCTTCTATGACAGCGACATCGGGTTTTGTGTCCTTTAGGAGTTTGATAATCTTTGTATATATACCTAAAAGACGTTTTTCTATATTATATTTAGCATTTGAGCAAATAATGCCCGCTTCGATCACCTTTAAACCTTTCCCGGAAGACTCAATAACTCCATATCCTGTTATCCCTAACCCCGGGTCTATCCCAAGAATACGCATATCTTCCTGACTCGTAGTTCGTATAAGGTCGTACTACTCACGATTCACTGCTTAGGAATTCATCCGGCACATCAAAATTGGCATATACATTCTGTACATCATCGTTATCTTCGAGTGCCTCCACTAAGGCAAGGATCTGCTTTGCGTTGCCACCTGTCAACTTTACGGTGCTCTTGGGTATCATCGTAATCTCTGCGCCCTTTATCTTGATCTTATTATCTCTAAGTGCCTCTTTTACGGCCTCAAAATCCTTCGGGTCAGTCGTGATCATGTACATATCCTCTTCTGTTTCCATATCCTGCGCCCCTGCATCGAGCACAATAGACATCACTTTATCTTCTGAATTAGAGGCCTTATCAACTTGCAGATAACCTTTTTTTTCAAAGAGCCAGGCTACTGAACCGGCACCTGCGACATTGCCGTTCTTTTTAGAAAATATATTTCTTATATCTGAGGCGGTCCGGTTTTTATTATCAGTCATCACCTCGACCATTATCGCGACCCCGCCCGGCCCATATCCCTCTATTGTAAATTCCTCATAAGATACCCCTTCCAATTCCCCCGTGCCTTTCTTTACCGCACGGTCGATATTGTCCATAGGCATATTGGCCTGTTTTGCCCTGTCGATTGCCGTCTTTAAACGCGGGTTTGTATTTACATCTCCTCTACCATGACGCGCAGCAACTGTTATCTCTCTTATAATCTTGGTAAATATCTTTCCGCGCTTTGCATCGGTAGCTGCCTTTTTATGCTTTATACTTGCCCATTTTGAATGACCTGACATTGTCCCTCCTTATTAACAAAGTAGCCTTCAGCTGTCAGCATCTGAAGGCTGAAGGCTTTAATTATTTCTCCTGTTCTGCCTTCCTCTGTTCCTGATATTTAGTAATAATCGTCTGTGCAATCTTATGAGGCACTTCTTCGTAATGAGAAAACCTCATCGTATATGAACCGCGTCCGCCTGTCATGGACTTGAGTTCAGAGGCATACTTAAACATTTCAGACAGGGGAACCTTTGCCTTTATAACCTGACTCTTCCCCTGCACGTCCATACCAGCAATCCTGCCTCTTCGTGAACTTAAATTACCTGTAATATCTCCCATAAATTCGTCTGGAACAATAACGTCCACATCCATGATGGGTTCCAAGAGAACAGGATTGGCCTCCATAGCCGCTTTCCTAAGTGCACCGGAACCTGCTATCTTAAAGGCCATATCGGAAGAATCTACTTCGTGATAAGAACCGTCACATAATGTAACCCTCATATCGACCATAGGATAACCTGCTATTACGCCCTTAGACATGGCCTCTACTACACCTTTTTCTACAGCCGGTATATAATTTCTCGGTATTGCCCCCCCAACGATCTTATTGACAAACTCAAACCCCTTCTCTCTTTCCAGGGGTTCGATCTGTATCCACACATCCCCATACTGGCCATGCCCGCCAGTCTGTCTCTTATATTTATTCTGGACCTTTGTCGATTTTTTAATCGTCTCTTTATATGCAACCTTCGGGGTACCTTTTTCAACCTCGACATGAAATCTCTTCTTAAGGCGATTTATCATGATATCAAGATGAAGGTTCCCCATACCGGAAACAATAAGCTCTTTTGTCTGCTCGTCTCTGATTGTTACAAAAGTATTATCCTCTGCGGTAAGTTTATGGAGGGCAACGGAAATCTTATCTTCATCCTGGCGAGATTTAGGCTTTACTGAAAACGACATGGCTGGTTCCGGAAAACTAACCTTAGCAAATGCTACCTTATTTTTCTCATCGCACAAGGAATCTCCCGTAGACGTATTTTTCAATTTAGCAACAGCTGTTATATCTCCTGCTATTGTCTCAGGAACCGGCTTTTGTTCCTTTCCAAACAAATTTAAAAGAGAACCTATTCTTTCCTTTGCCTGTTTCGTTGCATTATAAAAACTCGTATCTGACTTAAGCCTGCCTGAAAATATTCTAAAAATAGTCAATTGGCCTACATAGGGATCAGAGATTGATTTGAATACATTTGCCGCAAATGGCGCATTTACATCGGCCTTCAACTCCTTATCCTCATTCGTCGCTGCGTCTTTGTCAATCTTTGCCGGCCTTTCACTTGGGGAAGGTAAGATGCCCACAATCGCTGAGAGGATCTCTTTTATGCCTATATCCATAATGGATGTGCCGCAAAAAACTGGAAATATCTCACCCAATGTGATTCCTTTTTTAAATCCGTTCCTGATTTCTTCCGGGCTAAGCTCCCTACCCTCAAGATATTTTTCCAAAAGCTCATCATTCTTTTCAGCAATAACCTCTATCAACGCATTCCTTAATTTTAAGGCCTTATCCTTTTCGTCACCATTCAAGGTCTCAAGGCGTGAGGTATCCATTAAATCCACAACACCTTTAAAACCAGGGCCCGCACCAATGGGCATCGTCACAAGCACGCACCCTTTTCCAAACCTGTCCCTTATGTCTTCGATGACCCTTTCGAAATCTATGTTCTCCTTGTTCATTTTATTGATAAATATAATACGGCTAAGATTGTATTGATTCGCCAAAGACCATACCCTTTCAGTGCCAACCTCCACCCCTTCCACAGCATCTACGAGGACTATGGCATTATCGACAGCTGTGAAACAACTTAAAACCTCCCCTATAAAATCTGCGTAGCCGGGGGTATCTATCATATTTATGTGCTTGCCCCTATAGTCAAAACTCAAGACGCTGGAGTTAATAGAAACTTTTCTTTCTTTTTCGTCATCGCTATAATCGCTAACAGTTGTACCATCTTCAACCTTACCAAAGCGATTGGATGCACCTGCATTATGGAGTATCGCCTCTGCAAGACTCGTCTTCCCGCTCCCTGCATGGGATATTAGTACTATATTACGTATATCTTTAGTAGTATAGTCAGCCAAGATGTACCTCCATTGTAAGCCTTAAGCTCTAAGTTTTAAGTAATCTACAACACGATTGGATTTTGATTATATCATATAATAACAGAGGAGTAAAGCGAGAAATGAAGAGTTCGCACAAAAAAAAGGAGCAGCAAACATCATGTTCACTGCTCCTTCAATATTAACCGGAGCAACTACCTACTCTCCCACACCGTTGCCAGTGCAGTACCATGGGCCTTGAAGAGCTTAACTACCGTATTCGGAATGGGAACGGGTGTTCCCCCTCCAGTATGGTCACTCCGGAATATTCGTTAGAATCAGTATTACGCTGAACCTACGCGGATGCCCCGTATAAGTTCTGCGGTTTTTGTTAGACTAATAAGTTAATATGCGGTCAAGCCATTCGACAGATTAGTACCGGTCAGCTGAAACCCTTACGGGCCTTACACCTCCGGCCTATCAACCTCGTCATCTACAAGGTGTCTTATCCCGCCAAAGCGGGGGGATATCTTATCTTGGAGGAGGCTTGGCGCTTATATGCATTCAGCGCTTATCCTTTCCGAACTTAGCTACCCAGCAACTGCCGCTGGCGCGACAACTGGAACACCATTGGTTCGTATATCCCGGTCCTCTCGTACTAGGGACATATCTCCTCAGATATCCTGCGCGTGTAATAGATAGAGACCGAACTGTCTTACGACGTTCTGAACCCAGCTCACGTACCACTTTAATCGGCGAACAGCCGAACCCTTGGGAGCTTCTCCACCCCCAGGATGTGATGAGCCGACATCGAGGTGCCAAACCTTGCCGTCGATATGAACTCTCGGGCAAGATAAGCCTGTTATCCCCGGAGTACCTTTTATCCGTTGAGAGATCGGAAGAGCACACGTCTGAACTCCAGTCACACTGATATATCTCGTATGCCGTCTTCTGCTTGAAAAAAAAAACACAATCAAA
>CAJVXD010000041.1 GCA_913009675.1 uncultured bacterium
ACTAAATATCCGAACCTGCCCATATGGGGCATAGAAAATAAAGATATATATTTCGAAAATATCCTCCAGTTCAACAAGATAATGAAGTTTAATGCTTCAAGCGAACACTTTATCTCCATGACCAGCAAGGCCCTGGAGGCATTAAAACCCGGGATATATTCAAAAGAACTTGCACGGCTCGACAAGAAAGAATCTGACTACGAAAATGAGAATATAGAGACAGAAGAATATCTGCAATACCTCACAAGTTACCTTAAAAGGTTCGATATCCCTGCGGATAACTATAAAAACATCGCCTTATTAAGCGAGGCCAGCCTGAAAGAAAAGACAATAGACCGGCAAAAAGTCATGCACGAATCCCAGAATCTTCTCCTGAACCTCCAAGACCTATTTAAAAACAAGGGATTGCATTCTGAGATGGACATATTGATGGCCAAGGCAAAACTATTCAAGGACCAGAAGATATCACCATTTTCATTCTATAGTTACCTGAGAGACCTGGCGTTAAGACACATGCCTAAAAAAAGTTCCAACTACCCTGCCCTCAATCAGTTCATAGATTATCTTACCAAGGTAAACTCCCTTGATACCACAAAGCTCTTTGTGGAGATGCAATCGTTAGCCTAAGATATTAAACAGCATCTGGCAAGGAATGAAAAAGAGAGGATACTTACCAAGGCGATCCGCAATATAAAATTTCTCGAAAGCTTTTTCAATCTGGGGATTTCAAATGAGGAACTTGACTATTATCTTTCCGATAAGGATTCCTTTAAAGTAGCATGGTTTAAAAATGCTCTATTAGAGCTCGGCCCTCGACTTCACTCTCCCCAGCCCGGCTACATAGACTTCAATCCCGCCCTTCTCGATAAACACCTACAGGAACTCGAAGAGTTTTATAAGGTAGTAAAAGAGCGTGATATTGCCATGGTCAGGAATGCCGCAAGCGAACTGGAAAATCGTGACTCAAAGGTCTCTGCCTTGCTCTCAGGCGGCTTCCACACAAAGGGTATAACAAAATTATTACGCGAAAAAGGCTATTCCTATATAGTCATATCCCCCTATTCCTCCACTGATATAGACGAGGAGAATTACCGCTATCTTCTCTCAGGGAAGCGTAGATCTATAGAAGAACTTATAAAACAGCTCGATTTTTCCAACGTGGTCAAGGAGCTCGCTTCTAGTTTAAGGGTCCCGCTTATTTTTGATGATGATATCAGAAAAGCCTATAATACCTTTGCAGAGAAGAACGGTCTTCTTAAGATAGAAGACCTTTCTTGGAAATTTGCCCTGGCCTTTCTGGCCTATAGCCCTAAGGCACTAAAGAGGTATACGCCAAAAAACCCTGTCTGTAATATATCTTTACGCTTTCTCCCGGGGACAAAAGAGGTTATTTACCGCTTGAGGAGGAGGGGGAAGTGGTATAAGAAGGCTGACTTTCTCAAGATAGATAAGGAAGGAAACGTACGGATAGTAGGAAAGAAAGAATTCAATGAAGCACCCGTAAAGATATTAGATATCCGGAAGAAAAGGGGCGGCAAGGTAAAGGTACTGGTAGATAGAGCTCCGAGGGTCCCTCGTAAAAAATCGCCAAACCCTCTCGGAGTGAAAAATGGGAAAAACATTGAATTTCATTATGAAAGGCCAGCTAAAAAATTACCTGTTTATACCTCTAATAGGGATTTTGTATTACCAGAACACATCAATAATACTATAACCAGTTACGGTTTAAGTCTGGATAATGTTACCTTTAGACAGGTTTCCGGAGTAGTTAGGGATGATAACAGAGATCCATTGAATGATAATACTGTTACCCTTCCCTTAGAGGTGGCGAATATGGCAGCCCTTTCTGCATATTTTAACAGGGGCTGTGCCATTGACCCTGAAACCGGCCGGATGTTTCCGGATGCAGAACAAAGGAAGAATATAGCGGATGGCGGAGCAGTTACGGTTTTGGAAAAAACACTTACTGACCTTGCCGAAGATTTAGACATAATTATTATAATAGGCGGGAGCGAGGGAAAGACGAGAGATGATGCACCGGCATTAGAAGTGAAACAGGTTATAAACCCGGGAGGTAAAAACGGTATATATATTGTTCATGCCGATCCAATAGAGAACACCAATGCCGAAGCTGTTGACAAACCTGGTGCATGGGCATTATTTTTCCTGACAAGACTCCCTAAGGATAGCGAAGTTTTATTAAAAAATGCTGTCAAGGAAGAAGGTATAAATCTTGAAGAATTTTTGCGAAATAAGTCAGGACAAGAGCTTGCTAAGTATGGTATACCTTTTTGCCATGACCGTTATGTTATTTCTGTTTCTTATCCCGGTAATGCCAAGGCAGAAAAACCAGCCGAGTTTAATCCTACAGATGACCTTATAGAGATTTTGAAAAAGATAGCAGAGGAACATAATATAAGTTTGGAAGAATTAGGGAGAAAAACCCACGTTGTATTCTTAAAAGGCCTTAGAACAAGGCACACTTATATAGAAGATGCATTAAAAAAGCTTCAGGATGCTGGAAATCAGATTACATATACTACTGTTGACGATGGTGATGCCTTTCCTAGAGATATGGCCTCGTTGGGATTACCGACTTACAAAGGGAAGGATTGGAGTATAGTATTTGGTGCTAGTGGGGCCGTAGAGGCGTTTGGCACAGGGCTTGCTTCCGCAGGACGAAAGAGTTCTGACGGCAGACTTATCGGCAGGGTAAGAATGGTTCATTCTTCGAAAAATATAGCGGGCAATGATCTTTCCGAATGGAATAGATATGATCCAAACGATTTAGAAGATTTTAATTCACTTGGCATCACAAATCCGTCAAATGTAATTACGGAGAGGGAACTTTCAGTTTATCCTGAGAGGGTATTCGTAGCTTCATCTATAACAGGCGCGCGCGAAGACATCGATCTAACCTCAGAGATGCCTCTATCGGGCATTGTTACACGGGGAGATAATATAGAAGTGAGATCTTTTCTCACCGATAGATTTGGAAGAAGTTTTATAGTTACCGTTACTTATAAAACCAAGGATCTAAAAACTACTACCCTGGCCCTCAAGGCGGATAATGATTATGGCTTTCTTGATGGCCAGGATAACTCGGTCCGTGATTATGCTACAAAAAAACTCCTCAGTGCGCAGACAGATGAAGAAAGGAGATTATGGGAAGAGAGACTACGTAACAATAGCTTGCCATCGGGCGGGGGATTGACAACGGAAGGATTTAGACCTCAGTTGCCTAAAGATAAGGTAGCGAGCATTGTTAAAGATGCGTCTTCATCAAAGAAAGGCATAAAGCTTCAGATATTCCCGAACAACGACGCATTGTCTAAAAGAGCCGCCGCGATCTTAGTCGCTGAAATTAAGAAAAAACCAAATTTCGTTCTGGGGTGTGCAACCGGGAGTTCCCCTATCCTTCTTTATGATTATCTCATCAGGTCTTTTGAGGATGATGCCGTAGACTTCAGCAAGGTTAAGACCATAAATTTAGATGAGAATGGCGGTCTACCTCCCACGCATCCCCAGAGTTACAGGTATTTTATGAATAAGCATCTGTTTAACCTTATATGCAATGAACTTACAAGTGATAAGTTAAGACGCTGGGGGATTGATGATAGTGAAAACAGATCGATGAAAGATAAAGATAGAGATAAGGCTTTCGAGACGTTAAGGATATCTCTTATTGCCTATTTCAAGAGTGATTTTGTCGGCGGCAATGGAAAGGTTGAAACAAAACTATCGGAGGAGACGATAAAAGATTTCTTAACATTGACCAAACAGGTATTAAAGAAAAGCAAGTTGTTTAAGGATAATAAAAAGATCAAAGAGATATTGGCAAACATGAAAAAAGGGATTAGTGTTATACATAAAGGGCTTGATATGGCGAACACCCATGTTTTAAGCGGCGTTACTGATAACCCTGAAAAAGAATGCGAGGCTTTCGAAAAGATTATAAAAGAAGCGGGTGGTATTGATACTCAGATATTAGGCATCGGGGGTGACGGACACATTGCCTTCAACGAGCCTATAGTATTAAAAAAGAAGGCCTCTTTAACCAGCCCTCCCTTTACGAAGAACAAGATACGTGATTTTAATGAATTTGATTTAGCAACCGTACCTTTTAGTGAATTGGGAGATACTATTACGGTTATGCTTAAGATCAGAAAAGAGGAAAGAGATAGACCAATACTTGAAGACTATATATTCAAAAATGCAAATAGAGTAAGGTCCGATTATAAAACGCCTCCTTTGCCAAGAGAGGGAGCGGGTTTAGAGGAACTGGCCAAAAAACTTAGTACGCAGAAGATGACATTTTATGTTTTGGGACTTGACGCAAAGGCCATTGCGAGATTAGCAAAAGATATAGAGCCCATTGCAGGTAATATAGCATTTGAAATAAAAGATGCAGATGGTATAAAGGATTTAAGGACAAGGAAGGTAGAGCTTGCCCTGCCTAGTGTCATAGATAACCTCAGGGATTACGACAGGTTTTCTAAGAGCCCCACATGGGCGCTCACCATGGGAACAGGCAGCATTATGGATGCAGGAGAGATTATTCTCATAGCCAATACACCCGGCAAGGCAAAGCCAGTGGTGGCATCTATTGAGGGGCCTGTCTCGTCAGAGGTCCAGGCGTCTTATTTGCAAGAGCATCCTGATGTAACCTTTCTTTTAACAAAAGAAGCGGCAAAAAGCCTCAAGAAATCAGAAAGACTTGCCTCAGGAGAGACCCTTATTAAACTATCTGAGGAAGAGTTAGAAAATGCACTTTCCCAAGTAGCAGCTTCTTATAAGATTAATGGAGAACCCATTGTTGCCAGAGATAGAAGGAATTTGGTGAGGAATCTCTTTAAGCTTGGCTGGCTCGGAGATACATTCAAGAAGGGTTACGAACTTGGGTCTAATAGTTATGATTTTAAACTTGATTACGATAAGATAAGTATCGTGGGTTTTTCCGGAGATTATGCGGAGAAAAATAGCGATAGTTTCGTCAACGATGTCAAGAGCCTGGAAGGAGGTAAGATAGCTGTTGTTATAACTAATAATGATCTCCAGAAGGCAAACTTGGAAGAGAGCGATAAGATAAAAGCAGCTGGTCTTGGAACAAAGATATTCGTTGTGAAGATAAGGCGATTGAGCAATGCCGACCGTCAATGGAAGAAACTTCTTACCGATAAGGATATGTTTGATTTTAGCAATTTTTCTACAGTGAAAGACATAGTGAATAATAAATCACTGATAAAGGCCCTTGCTACTGCTAAGTAAAAAATAGAGTCTCCCGGACGTTTAATCGCAATCCCAGTTTTACCCAAAATTTATTATAGAGAGAAAAGAGGGATAAAGCGGATAAAGGGGTCAGAGTGATTAAAATAGATTATGCTGTAAAGATCCTTCGGCCTAACGGCCTCAGGATCAAGAAAAATCTTTGATAAAAAGTCTCTGCCCGAAAGGCAGATTTTCCTTGACAAGAGCATAGCTCTCATAGTATAGTAAAGCTACTCTTAGGAAAGGGAGGTGTTAAAGTTTTAAAGTGGGTGTCGTGTGCCCGCTTTTTTTTATGAGCACATCATTTACGAATTTCTTTGAAATTCGTAAATGATAAGTGCGAATAAATCCTGAGGATGCGACGGATAGAAGCATCCGAAGGATCTCTGAGATCGAAGATATCAAGGGCATCTGCGAATAAATCCCGAGCGAGGTCGAGGCATCTCTTAGGGAGATTATTTCGGCCGCGATAAATCGGCGCCTCGCAATGACAAAAAGGATATGCTGGATAAAATCAAAGAGGTCATAGAACCTATATTAAAACAGGAAGGCGTTGAGCTCGTTGACCTTGTTTTTCGTCGTGAGGCAGGCAGGCAGGTCTTGCGGCTCCTGGTGGATAGGCAAGGCGGGATAATGCTTTCGGATTGCGTGAAGTTGAACGAGGGAATAATCCGGGAGTTAGACAAAGGCAGTGTTATTAACGAAGACTATACCCTTGAAGTAGATTCACCAGGGGTGGACAGGTGGTTTAGTTCAGAGAGAGACTATGAGAGGGCCAGGGGAAGAATGGTCAGGGTCACATTGAACGAGGCGATTCTGGATAAAAAAGAATATATAGGCAGGCTTAGAGAAGTGTTAGAAGATCACATAAAGATAGATGCGAAAAAAAAGGGCATTATTGAAATACCCTTTAAGAAAGTCGTGAGGGCAAGACAGGAAGTAGAGTTTTAAAATCTATATTAGTGAAAGGTTAAAGGTGTAAGGTTTACCGCTAAACCTTACACCTTTCAGCAGCTTTGCGATTTAAGGGAGAGCATAAGATGAACCAGGAATTATTGACGATTTTAGACAGCATTGAACGGGATAAGGGCATCAAAAAAGATATCCTTGTAAGGGCTATAGAATCCGCCCTTATAAGTGCTGCTCGTAAGAAGCTGGGCAAGCATGTCATGGATATAAAGGTTGAGTTTGATCAGGAGACAGGCGACTTTAAGGTCTTCGGCCCTGATGGCCGTGAACTCTCGGGTGAGTTTGGAAGGATTTCTGCGCAGACTGCAAAACAGGTGATCATACAGAAGATTCGAGAGGCAGAGAGGGATGTGGTGTTTACAGAATATCAGGGAAAGATAAATGACATTGCCTCCGGCAGCGTTCATAGATTTGAAAAAGGCATGATTATCGTAGATATGGGCCGCGCAGAAGGCATATTACCCAGGAGAGAGATTTCACCCAATGAGGAATACAGGCAGGGTGACAGGATGAAGGCCCTTATCATGGATGTAAAAAAGACCCCAAAGGGCCCTGAGATTATGCTTTCGAGGACCAATCCCGGGCTCGTAAAAAGATTATTCGAGCTTGAGGTGCCCGAGATATATGAAGGTATTGTCGAGATAAAACATGTTTCCAGGGAGGCAGGCGAGCGTTCGAAGATAGCTGTTTATTCCAAGGATGACAAGGTCGATCCGGTAGGTGCGTGTGTCGGTATGAGGGGGCTGCGGGTAAAGAATATCGTCAGGGAATTGGGCGGCGAGAGGATAGATATAATACGCTGGAGCATAGATTCAGGAGAGTTTATATCCTCTGCCTTGAGTCCTGCAGAGATATCGAGTGTAAGAACATTTGAATCCGAGAAGAGGGCCGAGGTGATCGTTGTAGATGATCAGTTGTCTCTGGCCATAGGGAAGAAGGGCCAGAATGTCAGATTGGCTGCAAAACTTACAGGCTGGAATATAGATATAAGGAGCAAATCCGAGATAGACGAGGTGAGCCGGATCCCCATTAAGGAGATAGATGGCGTTGGTCCAAAGACAGCAAAGGCCCTTATAAAGGCGGGTTTCAAGACCATCGGCCATATTTCCAAGGTAGACATAAAAGAATTGAAAGGCGTGAAGGGCGTTGGCAAAAAGACAGCTGAAAAGATATTACATTCAGCAAAACAATTGCTGGAGAAGAAGATTCATGAAGTAAGGGATAAAAAGAGCAAAGAGAAGAGGAAGCAAAGAGAAAGGGAAGAAGCGGATAAAGAAGGGAAGGATAAAGAATGAGCATAAGGGTGCATAAGCTTGCCAAGGAACTGGCTCTTACGAGCAAGGAGCTTATAGAGAGACTTAAGGGGCTCAAGATAAAGGTGAAGGGGCATATGAGTTCCCTGGATGATGATACAGCGGCCCTTGTAAGAGAAGGGATGGTTTCTAAAAAGAAGGAAACTAAACAGACAAGGCCTGCTTCTTCCGAACCTTCGGCCGCGACAATCGGGCAAAAAAACGTCCCGGCAGATGTAGAAAAGGATCTGAGATTATTAAAAGTGGATCTGCCCATTACAGTAAAGAACCTCGCTGTTAAACTGGAGACTAAACCCAGTGAACTTATTAAAAGGCTCATGGACAAGAAGATGCTTATTACCATAAATCAGAGGATTGACGAGGAACTTGCACGTGCAATATCCGAGGATTTCGGCTATAGGATAGAAAGGCTGCCTACTCAGGAGGAGGAGCTTTTATTGGAGCACGAGGAATGGGATCGTCAGGAGAGACTCAAGCCCAGGGCGGCTATCGTTACTTTTATGGGGCATGTTGACCATGGAAAGACCTCTTTATTGGATATGATACGCAAGACAAAGGTTGTTGATAAAGAGGCAGGAGGTATTACCCAGCATATCGGCGCTT
>CAJVXD010000042.1 GCA_913009675.1 uncultured bacterium
CATCAAACAGGGATTGCGATTAGCGTAGAAGATACCTTGTCCGACGCTGATTTGGTAGAGAGGGTAAGTCTTATAGAGACAACCGCCTTTGAGAGGGTAGGACAGCATATTGCAATAGATATGATAGCCTTGTTTAATTCCAGCTCTTCCACCGATAAATTTATCGCTGCCCTGGACAAGGTCCTCGAGAACTCAAAAAAGGCCTTGATACTTGTAAGCGATAACCCGGAGACGATGGAAGGGGCCCTGAAAAGATGCGCCGACAGGAGACCTTTAATATATGCCGCTACAAAAAACAATATTAAAGAAATGGTTCGGATAGCAAAGGCCTATAAGGTGCCGCTTGCACTAAAGGCCGGGGGATTAGAGGAACTTGATAACCTTTCTCAGGAGGCTATCTTATCAGGCATACAGGAACTTGTTCTTGACCCCTCTCCCCATACATTAAACCAGGCCCTGAATGATTTTTCCCAGATCAGAAGGATGAGCCTGAAGAGAAATCACAGGACATTCGGTTATCCTATCGCCGCATTTACAAGGGGAAGGGATAATTATAACCTTGTCCAATCTGCCTGCACCTTTATAGCAAAATATGCGAGTTTGCTCGTGATAGACTCATTAGATAAAGAGGCATTATTGCCAATCCTTACGCTGCGCCAGAATATTTATACAGACCCGCAGAAACCTGTTACTGTTGAACCAAGGCTTTATTCCTTTGGCGCCGTTGGCAAGGATTCCCCTCTCCTGGTAACTACGAATTTCTCTCTTACCTATTATACCGTCTCGCCTGAAATAGAGGGGAGCAAGATGCCTGCCTACCTCCTGGTTACCGATTCAGAGGGGATGAGCGTGCTTACCGCATGGGCAGCAGAAAAATTTACTCCTGAGATAATATCCGAGACAATGAAAAGATTTGAGGTAGAAAAGCTCGTTTCCCACAAGAAGGTCATCATCCCCGGCTACGTTTCCGTATTAAGCGGGAAACTCGAAGATGCCTCGGGGTGGCAGGTCCTCGTAGGCCCCAAGGAGGCAACCGGTATACCAAGGTATTTAAAGGAGGTCTGGAGATAGCAAAAAATCAGCGCCCTGCGCTTTTTATATGAACCTTGCCAACAAGATTACCGTATTCCGTATATTGTTGATACCCTTTTTCATAGCCTGCCTCTTGTATTTTCAGGGATCAAGATATTATCTCAGGCTGGTAGCAGCTATTATATTTGCCGTAGCTGCCTTAACGGATGCTATTGACGGCGGTATAGCGCGGAGCCGGGACCAGATTACAGACCTTGGTATTGTCCTTGACCCTCTCGCGGATAAACTACTTATAACCAGCGCCTTTATATCATTAGCTCTCATAAAGGACATCCCCGCTAATATGCGTATCCCTGCCTGGGCAGTCATCTCTGTTGTAAGCCGCGATATCATCATAGTGCTGGGTTCATTAGTGATATATTTTATCAAGGGCAGCATAAAGATAAAACCCCGGCCCCTGGGAAAGATAACGACATTCTTTCAGATGACGGCAGTGCTGGCAATCTTTATCGTTTCTAAATACAGCAAGGCCTTCATGTATCCGACGATCTTTCTTACCATTCTTTCTACTTTGGATTATATCTGGTGCGGTTCCAGGCAATTGAATGAAGGACAGAAGCGCTAATCTTACTAAAGGAAAGGATGCACCATGTATCTTATATTGCCTTTAGGCATACTAATTTCGTATCTTATAGGGTCAATACCAACCGCTTATATCTTCGGCAGGCTGTTAAAAGGCATTGATATAAGACAATATGGCAGCGGCAATGTAGGGGCGACAAATGTCTTTAGGGTTATTGGTAGAATGCCGGGCCTGATTGCCCTGTTGATAGATATTGCCAAGGGTTATATATGCGCAAGTTATGTTGCAAATTTTTTTATGTATATCTCTCCTGTTTCAAGGCCTGAAGTATATCAGGTGCTTGCAGGGATGACGGCCATAGTAGGCCACAATTGGACAGTATTCCTGAAATTTAAAGGGGGGAAGGGCGTTGCAGTAAGTGCAGGTGTGCTGATGGCCCTTATACCGGGGATATTCTGGCTTGGGCTTCTGATCTGGGGGATTGTATTTGCTCTCACAGGTTATGTCTCCGTGGCCTCCATTAGTGCATCCGTAGCTGTCCCGATATTGGCCCTTGTCTTTGGTAAACCGACAGAGATAGTGATATCCCTGAGCATCCTATGCCTTCTAATAACCTATAAACACAGATCAAATATGCGACGATTGAAAGACGGACAGGAAAAGAAGATATCCCTGTTTAAAAGGCG
Source organism: uncultured bacterium (assembly GCA_913009675.1). GTDB lineage: Bacteria > Omnitrophota > Gorgyraeia > Gorgyraeales > Gorgyraeaceae > CAJVXD01. Next base: position 2,302 of record CAJVXD010000042.1, read on the forward strand.
GGCGTAGGCCCGGCATATTATAATGGATAGCCACATAACAAAGATCTTTGAAATGTCCGGCCCTATTGCCAGGGCCATGCCAGATTACGAAACCAGGCAGGAACAGATAGAGATGGCAGGTGCCGTAGATGCCGCTGTATGTGATTCAGAAAAATTAGTGGTTGAAGCAGGCACAGGGGTGGGAAAGAGTTTTTCATATCTCGTACCGATTGCACGGCATGTCCTTGAAAACGAAAAAGTAGCCGTTATCTCCACAAACACCATTAGCCTGCAGGAACAGATTATCCACAAAGACATACCCTTTTTAGAAAAGGCGCTGGACATGGATTTTAAAGCGGTCCTTGTAAAGGGCAGGCGAAACTATCTATGTCTGAGGAGGCTCCATAGGTCCAATTTTAAGCAGAAGGACCTTTTTGCCGACGAGTATGAGATGCGGCAGTTTGCGAGGATAGCGGCGTGGTCTTACAAGACCGCGGATGGTTCGCTCTACGACATGCCTCAAGAACCTGACCCAAGGGTGTGGGATATGGTCTCAGCCAACACAGAAAGCTGCCTCGGCAAAAAATGCCCCTATTACAAGCATTGTTTTTTTCAGAGGGCGCGTGAGGAGATAAAGGGTTCACGCATATTAGTCACAAACCACCATATGTTTTTTTCAAACCTGGCGATAGAGGATGAACAGAGAAACGTATTGCCCGAATATGATGTCCTGGTATTTGACGAGGCCCATAATATAGAGAACGTGGCAACAGAGCACATGGGGTCAAGCGTAAGTAACACCGGGATAAGATATTTAATGGAGCTATTGTTCAATCCAAAAAAAGAAAAAGGTTTCCTGCTGACTATCGGCGATCAGGATAGCATGGAATGGGTAGAGCTCATACGTAAAGGTTCGGAGGTATTTTTTAAGGAGGTCTTGGGGCGTCTTAAGGAAAGAGGGCTAAGGCCGGAGTCTGATTCGTTCAGGATCAAGGGGCCGTATTTCGTGGAAAATAGACTTAGCCCGCTGCTCTCCAGGCTCGCAGATTCCCTGATAGATGCCAAAGAGAAGGCGACTAATAAAGAGGATGAGCTTGAGATCGGCTCTTTTGTTAAAAAGATAAACGCCTTGAATAATTCGATAGACCTTATTCTTAACCAGTCTCTCGAAGGCTATGTCTACTGGGTAGAATGTTCTAAGAACAAGCGCATCAACAAGGTCTCTATCAATGCCGCCCCTATAGATATAGGGAACATCCTTAAGGGGCTGCTCTTCTCCTCTCATAAGCCCATCATATTTACGAGTGCCACGTTATCAGTAGAAGACAGCTCTTTCAGATATTTTAAGGGCAGGATAGGGCTTACTGATTCAAAAGAACTGAAGCTCGGTTCCCCCTTTGATTACAGGAATCAGGTAAGGATGTATATAGCCAGGGATATGCCTCTGCCTAACAGGATTACAGAATACGCCTCTGCGGTGGCCGAGAGGGTAAAAAGATACATAGGCCTTACAAACGGGAACGCCTTTGTCCTCTTTACAAGTTACACCCTTATGAATATAGTTTACGAGGAACTGGAGGGTTATTTAAGTAAAATGGGGTTTGGGGTTCTCAAACAGGGGAGCGGGCTGGGAAGAAGCAAGATGCTTTCTAGGTTCAGGAAAGAAACCGGTTCTGTGTTGTTCGGCGTAGATAGTTTCTGGCAGGGCATAGATGTCCGGGGCAGGGCGCTCTCAAACGTCATCATTACTAAGCTTCCTTTTTCTGTCCCGGATTATCCCGTAACAGAGGCAAGGATAGAGGAGATTCAAAAGAGGGGCGGAGACCCCTTTTTGGAATATAACCTTCCCGAGGCGGTCCTGAAGTTTAAACAGGGTTTTGGCAGATTAGTAAGGAGCAAAAAGGATACAGGTATAATAGCCATCCTGGACAGCCGCATCATAAACAAGGCCTACGGCCGTAAGTTTTTGAGTTCCGTTCCCGAATGCGAAATAATAATAGAAAAGTAAGGCAATTCCAATAAAAAGTTTGACAAAAATAGTTCTGTGATGTATAATTTTAACAGTTATAAAAGCCTTTAAAAATAGAGGAGAATAGGCTTGGGACACAGGACATCAGTAAAGTATCTTTTGTTTTCAATATTTCTTGTAAGTTCTATCTGTGTAACAACTACGAGCCATGCCGCTACTATATGGGACAAGCGCAAAAAGGCAGCTGAGGATCTAATCCAGCCTGCACAGGCACAGAAAGAGACACAGGTTAAAAAAGCTGCGAAGAAGATACCCGAAGAAGTAAATCTATTAGACCCTGCCGATATTACCATCCCGGACCAATACGGTACAATAATAGAGAGACATAAAGGCACAAACGGCAAGCTCATCGTGCACATCCAGGATCCGCATTCTAACTATGAAGGACAGAGGAACGAAGCCAATATCTTAGAATCGCTAATAAAAGATTATAACCTTGATTTAATTTTATTGGAGGGGAAGGTTTCGGACCTTAATTTTAACTACATTCGGGCAAGGGCGCCTCTTGAAGAAAGGATTAAAGAGGCCGATAAACTTTTAAAAGAGGGCGAGATAAGCGGGGTTAATTATTTAAACATTACTACAAATTATCATATGTCTATCCAGGGCATAGAAGATAAGAAGCTTTACGACGAAAATAGAACGGCCTTATGGGAAATCGATAAATTTAAGGTCCCTGCATATAAATATGTAAATAGATTACTTGCGGCGGCAGATATTTTAAAGCCGTATATCTATAATAAAGACCTACTCGATCTCGACAGCAAAAAGAAAGACTATAATAACGAAAAAATAGATCTAATCGAGTATTACGGATACCTTTATAAAAAATCTAAAGAGAAAAACTTCCCATTGTATACCTTTCCGGACTTGCAGAATCTCATCAAAGCCAGTCAGCTCGAAAAAAAGATCGACATGGTAAAGGTGCGCGAGGGGAAGGCTTCGGATGAAGAGATGAAGGACTACAATGACTACCTGGAAATCACGAAAGGTCTAAACATAAACGACCTATTTAAACAAGGGGCAATGCTTGCATCTACGCTGGAGGATATATTGGCAACAAATCCTGACCAGAGAAAGCTTTTGAGGATATCAAAGGCCCTTTTTATCATGAGCAACCTTCTAAGGATAAAGGTTGTGCCCGAAGAATATAAATATTTTTTGGATCATAAAAGTGACTTTGACCCGAGGTCCTGGTCAGATTTTCTAAAACAAAAGTCTCAAGGACTCAATCTTTCTCTGGATATCCCCGGCAATGTTTCCATTATCAATGATAATTTATCTACGATAGAGCGATTTTACGGCTTTGCCTCGCAGAGAGACAGGATCTTTATGAAGCGGGTCAATGCGCACATCAGTAACGAAAATGCTGAATTGGCTGCCCTGGTCGCCGGCGGATTCCACACGCCCTTATTAACCAGGCTGCTTGCAGATAATGGATATTCATATGTAGTAGTCAGCCCAAAGGTAACAACCGAGACAGATGATAATCTTTATCGCTCGGCCTTAAAAAGAGAATGGCTGCCAGAGATAAAATAACAAGGAGGGAGACATGAAAAGAAGAAAATTATTTATCGCTTCGATAGTGTTATTAATAGCGTGTATTGTCCCGGGCTTGCAAGGATTGACTTATGCGCAAGATTTTGTAAATCTAAAACCGGGAGATAGCGCTGAAACAAAAAAGGGTATCGAGGGTAATTTTCCAACCGAACACGATCAAGATAAAGGTTCTTTTATGCATGCATGGAAGGTCCTTGTCAGGGACGGTTATAAAAAAGGGTATACCTTTACGGTGAAGGATTTTAAGAAGATGAGAAACTGGGCAGTTACAACAAGGGGTTATGAATTGAGGGGCGGAGTAGGACTAGGGGTATTCGGCCGTGTTGCAGGAAAAAGAGGAGAGTATAAGTTACTCGTAGACGCAACTCCTGAACAGATAGACGAGATTAATAAAAAGGCGATACCTATCGTAGATAGAGAAAGTATCTATGGTGAACCCCTGGGAATTGATAGCTATAGACTGGACCCGGCATATTTAGGAAAAGGAAAAAGAGGTTATCTTTCCAAGGGCGAAAAGATATTAAAGGAGATAAGCTTAATTATAGCGGATGTAACCGGAGATAAAGTGCAGCCTCCGGAAAATTACCTTAAAAATAACCTTCTAGGCTTTGTTGCAATAGCTGAAGGACGTGGCGTTGGCAGTTTGCCCGCCTCAGTCTTTATTAATGAAGAGAAACCCTTTACAGTGGGCGGCAAAGAGCTAATCGACTATGGGGGAGTGAATAAGGACACTAACCAGCATAGACTATTGGCTTCATTGGCAGATACACGCATGGTCCCTTCCTCAGCTAGGCGCAGGGGAGAAACCTATGATTTTTCGCCCGTTAAGATCAAAACCGTTCTTTTTGAAGCCAAGTTTGTGACGAAGCATCCAAAAGGCTTTCGAGCTAAGTTTCAAGTCTTAAACCCGGATGAAACAGCAGTTATTGTAGCAAAAATTGGAGATAAAAATGAGAAAGCCATAAGGAAGGCATTGAAAAAAATGGGTTTATTGACTGAGTGGGGAAATAGGATTATAGTAATGGGCGTAATGCCTGATTCTCCCAGCGCTATAGCATTTACTAAACTATTTGGAGGCAAAGGTTTTTATGATTTTCGAGATCAAAGCCTAAAGCAAATCCTTGATAACCCACAATTAGTAAAGGCATTAGCTGGAGCAAAGTAACCCTCAGGACTACAGGAAAAGAGGGCATTCCGCACAAAAAAGCCGAGATTGAATCTCGGCTTTTTGTGTTTTTCGGCCATATCTATTGACACCTCCCAGTTTTTACTATATAATCTATAAACTATATATAAGGAGAGATCTATGTTACCGGATAAATGCGGCAAATTCAATGGGTTCGGCGGTAAGTTTGTGCCTGAGACGCTTATGGTGGCACTTGGAGAGCTTGAGAGAGAATACAAGAAGGCCTTCAGGGATGTCAGGTTTAAGCAAAGGTTGAACGAACTGCTGGAGGTCTATGCCGGGAGGCCTACGCCGCTTTACTTTGCCGCAAATCTTTCAAAGAAAGCAGGCGTAAGGGTCTACCTGAAAAGAGAAGACCTTCTCCACACAGGCGCGCATAAGATTAATAATACGCTCGGACAGGTGCTCCTGGCAGTAAAGATGGGTAAGGGACGTATTATTGCAGAGACAGGCGCCGGCCAGCATGGCGTAGCTGCTGCTACTGCGGCCGCTGTATTTGGGCTCCCGTGCAGTGTTTATATGGGCATTGAGGATGTGCATCGCCAGGCCTTGAATGTATTTAAGATGAAACTTTTGGGGGCAAAGGTTATACCCGTCTATTCCGGGAGCAGGACACTTAAGGACGCAACTAATGAAGCAATAAGAGACTGGGTTACGAATGTCAGGACAACGCATTATGTCCTCGGGTCTGTCGTCGGCCCTCACCCCTATCCTGCCATGGTGAGGGATTTTCAAACAGTGATAGGCCGGGAGACAAAAAGGCAGATTTTAAGATTCGAAAAGAGACTCCCCGACTACATGGTTGCGTGTGTCGGCGGCGGGAGTAATTCGATAGGTTTTTTCCACGCCTTTTTTAAGACAAAGGTCAAATTTATAGGTGTTGAGGCGGGCGGATTAGGCCTGGCCAGCGGCAGGCATGGTGCGGCCCTGTCTAAAGGCAAGCCCGGGGTTCTGCACGGCAGCCTGAGTTATCTATTGCAGGACAAAAACGGCCAGGTAAAGATAGCCCATTCCATATCCGCCGGTCTTGATTATCCGGGGGTAGGGCCTGAGCATGCCTATTACAAAAAGATAAA
>CAJVXD010000043.1 GCA_913009675.1 uncultured bacterium
GTGTATTGTTATGTTTTTTTTTTTTTTTTTTCAAGCAGAAGACGGCATACGAGATATATCAGTGTGACTGGAGTTCAGACGTGTGCTCTTCCGATCTCAAGATGCATTTTTATTATAACCCTTATAACTGCATTGTCAGCAGTGGCCTATAATTTTATAATAGGGCCATTTTTTAAAAGATGGGCCGAGATTGATAATGAAATAATCATAAAGAAAATAGCCATTAGAAAAGACCTGAGATTGTTAAAAAATAGAGATCTAATTATTAAGGAATATAATACCTATGGGCCCTCAATCAGAGGTATGTCCAGGGTCTTGGGTTATATAGAAGATAAGTCTGTTTCTTTGGGGATAAGGACAGCTAATATAAAACCAAGGCCTGTTATACAGAAGGTTCTGTATAAAGAATATGTCATTGAATTGCAAATTGAAGGTAGCTTTGCAGACCTCAATAGGTTCATATCCGAATTGGTAAAACCACCTTTATTTATTACCGTGAAGAAGTTCGACCTGAGAACAACAGAGGCACCGTCTCTTCTCAAAGGTACCCTAATCCTATCCAAGTTCATTATCTGATTCCCACCTTGACAAAGGCGTAATTATAGGGCATACTTACTCTCTAAGCAGAGAGTAAACTATTGCTCTCTAATCAGAGAGTTATTGATCTAGCAAGAACTCCCCGCCTGTAAAGGCGGGGATAAAGGCAGTTCCCCTGCCTGAAGGATGAGCAAAGCTCGTAACAATAAGAGCCGCGTCCGCAAAGGACGCGGGAATCTACACATATGTTTTAGCATTTTAAATGTGAGATTATTATGAAGAATATATATTTAATAAAGGATTTGGCCAGGTTAAGCGGCCACACTATTTATACAATAAAATATTATCTTAACCTTGGCATTATAAAGGAGATAGGGAGAAGTCCTGAGACAAGCTTCAGGTATTTTGATGATGTGGTGCTTGAGAGATTGAAAGAGATTCGGAAATTGCGTAAGGAAAATAAATCACTTGCCGAGATAAAGGAACTATTGGGCGGGGAACAAATGTTTTAGCTCATAGTGCCAATCCTATGAGCTATCAGCTATGAGCTAAAACATTAAGTTAATAGGTATTATTATATGCCATATTATAATCTTCTTCACCTCACTAAAGAACCGTTTTCCACCAGTCCCGATCCTTATTTTTTATATCCCTCTATCTCTCATCAACAGGCACTGCAAAGACTTGAGATTGCAATAAGGCTTAAGAGAGGTCTGAGCCTGATGTTAGGTGATGTCGGGACAGGGAAGACTACTCTTGCGCGAACGCTCCTTCAGAGATTAAACCAGGAGCCAGGATTTTTGTCTTATATGATATTTGACCCAATCTATGATTCAGAGTTTCAATTTGTTGCATATCTTGCAAAGCTTTTTGGTATAAGGCCATCTTTCAGGTCAGCACTGGATTACAAAGAGGCGATCGAGAAGTTTTTATTCAAAAGTTGTGTTGATAAAGAGGATATCGTAGTGCTTGTCATAGATGAAGCGCAGAAGCTTAGCCTTTCTTCTCTAGAGATATTAAGGACCCTTCTTAATTACGAGACAAATGAATACAAGCTGCTTCAGCTTGTAATAATAGGACAGATGGAGCTCTTGCCGAGGTTAAAGAGGATAAAAAATTTTTCTGACAGGATAAGCCTGAAATACATAATCAATCCCCTGGATATTAATGAGACAAAGGGCATGATAAAGTTTAGGCTGGTCCAGGCCGGTTATAATTCAGAAGAACAATTATTTACAGATAAGGCAATGGACCTGATTTACCAATATAGTCAGGGATATCCACGGAGGATAGCCAATCTCTGTCACAATGCCTTAGAGCAGCTTGTGATAAGAGAAAGGTTGACCGTGGAAGAGGATATGATAGTTGAGATAATAGGAGAGGACCAAAACCTGGAGTTGAGTCAATGACAGGCATAACCCCAGAACAAAAACTCCTGAACGTTATAAAGGCAGCTCAGGCTAAGTTTAGGCTAAAAAAGGAACTCAAGATATTTACAAAGATAAATATTGCCCTCGTAACCCTGATAATAGTAATGTTAGCTGTTTTTTTAAAGGATATAGTGTCCTCTAATTACAATATACCCCAACTCAATGTAACTTTACCGCCCCAGCGAGGAGAGGTTTTACCTGCGGCGCTTGAGCCTAAGGAGAGACTTAATAAAGATGAAATAGCGGTTAAAGAGGAGAGACCTTTGATCCCAAAGGATGACCTCGTTAAAGATTTTGTCTTATTGGGCGTTGTTGAAGGAAAGAGGAATCAGGCCGTAATAGAAGATAAGAAGGCAAAAAAGACATTTTTTCTTTATAAAGGTGATATGATCAAAGAATTTAAGGTCTATGATATAAAAGACGGCAAGGTGATACTGGATTATAAGGGAGAGAGAATAGAATTAAAAATATAAGTGAGTTATGGTTTCATTTGAGGAGGACAAGATGACAAAGAAGGGCATTATATATATGGTTATATTTTTTATATCTATTTTTTCTGTTATTCAGTTGGTCCAGGCGCAGTATGAGGATCCGCAAATGATATCATTGGACCTTAAGGGCATGGACATAAGGGATGTCCTTAAGATCCTCTCGCAGAAGAGCGGCCTGAACATAGTTGCCGACAAGGACGTAAAGGGCACGGTCTCTATCTATTTAAGAGATGTAGATGTTATGAACGCCCTTGATATAATAGTCTCCACTAATCACCTGGCCTATGAAGAAAAAGGGACCCTTATCAGGATCATGAGTGATAAAAGGTATGAAAGGTTACACGGCGCCAGGTTTAAAGATAGGATAAGGACAGAGATTATCAAGCTTGATTACGCAAAGGCCTCTATGGTCGGAAGGGCTATTGCAAAGATGAAGACAAGGCTGGGAAGGGTCATTACCGATGATGCCTCTGATACAATATTTCTAAGAGATACCCCTGAAAGTATTGAGACTATGAAGGATGCGATTTTAGAGATGGATACCCCTCTTATTACTGAAGTATTCTCTCTGGATTATGCAAAGGCTAAATCTGTAAAGGAAAAGCTTGAAAAGATGCTTTCCGACGACATAGGTAGTATAAGGTTTGATGAGCGGACAAACAAGGTGGTCGTAAAAGATACGCCTGAGAAGATAGAGGATATGAGAAAGGTCATAAAGGCCTTTGATGAGAAAACGCGGGAGGTAGTAATAGATGCGAATATAATAAAGGTGACGCTGTCCGATAAATACAGCTATGGTATTGACTGGGCCGATATTGCTCAATTGGGAGGCCTGCGTTTAACAGGAAATACCAATCTTACTACGGCATTGAGCGGCACTACTCCTAATACCTTGACAATAGCTACTACGGGAGGGAATTATGCAACAGTGATAAGCCTTCTTAAGACATATGGAAAGACCGATGTGCTTTCAAGGCCCAGGATCACTGTAGCTGATAAAGAAGAGGCAAATATACTGGTGGGCGCTAAGGATGTCTATGTTACAAGCGAGGTAACTACGACCTCCGGAGGCACATATCATACTACAGATCATGTCCAGTTTGTCGATGTGGGCGTAAGATTAAGCGTGACACCGGAGATAAATAGTCAGGGTTACATTAGATTAAAGATAAAACCAGAGGTAAGCGATACGGATTCCACAAAGACAGTTAGATTGACTAATCCAGACGGGAGCACCAGGTCTATTATCCCCTATGTTACAACCTCCGAGGCAGAGACAACGGTATTGGTAAAAGACAATACCACGCTTATATTGGGCGGTTTGATGAAGGATACGATTACAGAATACAATGAAAAGGTGCCCTTTCTTGGTGATATTCCTTTTTTGGGGAAATTGTTTTCTACGAAAGGGAAGAGCAAGGAAAAGACTGAACTGGTGATATTCCTTACCCCTCATATTATAGGAGGGGATAAGCTCACGGAAGAGGCGCGCTCTTATATGGGCGAGTGGAAAAAGAAACAAGAAGAGGCCAGAATAAAAGAACCGCAGGGGCCAGGTTTTAAATTCAAAAATATCTCTAAGTCAAAAAACCCAAAGATGATAAGGAAGTCAAAACCTGCCGCTTCCGTCAGGGCCCAGAAAAAAAAGGTTCAAAGAAAGAAGACGTTAAGGCCTAAGTTTAAGAAACGAAAAGCTATTGCAGAAAGGTCGAGATATAGGAAGCGAAGTAAAAAAGCAGAATGGACACCTCTCTTACAAGCGCCATCCAAAAAGACGGAGACGAGGGTATTTAAAAGAGAAGGAGATGTAAAGGACCTTTTAGTTAGCGAAAAGACGCCTTACGAAGATTATTATCTGACGATAAGAGAAGAGATAAATGATATGGTAGCGCGCCAGGATGTCTCGGGCCTCAAGGGTGAGGTGGAACTGCAGTTTACCCTTGATAATAAAGGTTTTATAATAAAAGGCCCTATGGTATTAAACAAACCGGATTTGAAACTCGTCAGGAATGCCGTTAAATGCCTGAAGGATATTGTGCCGTTTCCATCTTTTCCAAGGGTGCTGAAGAAAAAAGAAGCAGAGTTTTATGTAGTCGTAAGATATGAGTAATATATGCAGACTTTCCACAGTTATATTCGTAGATTTTATTATGACCTTATCTGTCTATGCGGAAGACGATAGGAGATATATAAAAGGCCATATTTAGATTTTTTATAAGGTGGATTGTCGGATTTGTCCGGATTTTAACTTGACGAATGAAAAATAATATATATAATTTAGAGAATGTGTCTTTTTTTAGATATACAATTGTATTATATATTAGCTTTTTTGTTAGCGGCCAGGCGGTCTTCGCCGCGGATCTTAAGACTTCACCCTCCAGGGTTGTCGGCACGGTTAAAGATAAAGAACCGTCGTGGTATGCAATCATCAAGGTAGGAAGAGAGAAAAAGTTATATACAAAAGGCGACATATTTTGTTCAGATATAGATATTACACATTCTTTTCGTATCCAGGATATAAAAGAAGATGCGCTTATATTAAGGGGTCTTGATACAGAACGCACGGTTACAATAGCTATAGGCCAGGATATCCCGATCAAAGGCACTGAGATGATTTTTGAAAAGACGGTCCAGGCAGATGTTATAGAGTATAGATACACGGAGCCCGAAAGGCACGTTAAAGGAATCACTAAAAGGGGTTTCTCGGTTACAGATTTCAGTAAAAGAAAGGTGGTGCTCGGGAGGGATTATATCAGGCCCGAAATAGAGGGAGGGCTTTCAGAACAGGAGAAGAAGCTTTTTGGTTCTCCAAGGATTAGAGATAATAAAGGTCAAAAGGTCAAGGCCTCTCTTTTTAAAGAGATAGAGTTTAAAAAGATTGGCGAGGATGTCTGGGAGGTAAATGTAAATACAGAAAAGGCTAAGCCGGCTGTTGCGAATGCAGGCAAGGCAATCCTTACAATGATAAAAGAGGTCAGGCCTCGATATAGATTTGGAAAAGGGCCAAGCCTTAGATTCAGCAGCGAACTCGGAGACGTAGTTATAAATAAACAGGGGTTTTTGATTCAGAGTTTGGCTTTAGCGGCGCTTGCTTCTCGTGCCGGAATAAAAAAAGGGGATCTGGTTAAAAGTGTCAATGACTATCCGGTTAACAGCCTTTATGGATTATATAAGGCATATATGCTTGTAAAATCAGATAGAGAGGTTAAAATAGTAAAGGTGGATATTATTAGGGATGGAAAAGGGCAAACCCTTATTTATAAGATCCGATAGGAGGTAGAGATGGATTATTTATTGAACGAGGAACAACTTATGATCCGCGATCTGGCACGGCAGATTGCGCGGGAGAAGATTAAACCTATTGCCGCCAGGTATGATACTGAAGGTATCTTTCCGTGGGATATAGTAAAGATAATGGCGGATAGTGACCTTTTTGGTATCTATATTGATGAGAAATACGGTGGGACCGGCGGCGGTTGCATGGAACTTGTGCTGGCCACAGAGGAATTGTCTAAGGCATGCGGCGGGATTGCCCTTTCATTAGCAGCTACGGCTCTTGGGGCATATCCTATTATCCTCTTTGGCAGTGAAGAACAAAAACAATGATATCTCCCCGACCTGGCTGGGGGTAAAAAACTGGCTGCATTTGCCTTGACAGAGGCAGGGGCCGGTAGTGATGCAGCGGCCGTTGCCACTACGGCTGAGAAAAAAGGGGATTGCTATATCTTAAACGGAACGAAACAATGGATAACAAACGGGGGTGAGGCCGAGGTCTATACGGTAATTGCCTCGGTTGACAGGTCAAAGGGTGCGCGGGGGGCAGCTGCGTTTATTCTCGAAAAGGGGATGCCTGGTTTTGAATTTGGCAAGAAAGAGGACAAGATGGGGATACGTGCATCCGTTACAAGAGAGCTCGTCTTTACGGACTGTAAGGTTCCGAAAGAAAATCTACTGGGTAGAGAAGGGCTGGGTTTTGTCGTGGCGATGAAGACGTTTGACCAGTCAAGGCCGGGTGTAGCCAGTCAGGCGCTGGGCATTGCCCAGGGCGCGCTGGATTTGACTCTCGAATATGTGAAGGAGAGGAGGCAATTTGGGAAGTCCATCTCATCATTTCAAGGTGTTCAGTTTATGCTGGTCGATATGGCTACTGAGATAGAGGCAGCCAGGGCATTGGTATATGCAGCTGCCAGGATGATAGATAGCGGGGCAAAGAAGATCTCGAAGGACTCTGCCATGGCAAAGCTTTTCACCTCAGACATGGCCATGAAGGTTACGACTGACTGTGTGCAGTTATTCGGGGGTTATGGTTACATGAGAGATTACCCTATTGAAAAGTATATGCGCGACGCAAAGATTACACAGATCTATGAAGGGACGAATCAGATACAGCGTAGCGTAATCGCAGCCCATTTAATAAAACAAAGCACAGCGTAAATACATGAACATTATAATCTGCATAAAACAAGTTCCGGATACGACGGATGTCAGGATAGACCCTGAGACGAATACTCTTATAAGGAGCGGTGTAGCCTCTATCATAAACCCTTTTGATATGTATGCGATTGAAGAAGGTATTCGTTTAAAGGAGCAATTCGGAGGCAGGGTTATTGTCATCACAATGGGTCCGCCGCAGGCGGAAGATGCCTTGCGCGAGGCTATTTCCCTTGGTGCAGATGAGGGCATTCTTGTTTCTGACCGCTCATTTGCAGGCAGTGATACCTGGGCTACCAGCTATACCCTGGCGCATGCGCTCCGTAAGATAGGAGATTTTGATTTGATTATTTGCGGAAAACAGGCGAGTGACGGAGATACCGCTCAGGTCGGGCCAGGCATTTCAGCACATCTCGATGTCCCCCAGATTACATATGTGAAAAAAATAGAAGAAGTATGTTTGTTGAATAAACCAGGTAGTACGACCGACGAGGGGCAAAGATATATACGGGCCGAAAGGATGACCGAGGAAGGGTATGAGATTATCGAATCGCCTTTGCCCTGCCTGATTACGGTTGTTAAAGAGATAAACGAGCCTCGTCTCCCTTCTTTAAAAGGCAAGATGAGGGCTAAAAAGGCCGAGATAAAACAGTGGAAGGCAAAGGACCTGGATATAGATCCGGGCCTGATAGGGCTGAATGGTTCGCCTACGAAGGTGGTAAGGATATTTACTCCGCCTCCAAAAAAGGGCGGGCAGATTTTAGAAGGAGATGCAAAAGAAATTAGCAAGAAGCTGCTCGAGCTTCTGAAGGACGATATACTATCACTATGATATTTATTCGAGGCTAAACCTCGAACAAAGAGGTAATAAAAGATGTCGATACGGGTTATTAAGGAGAAATGCAGCGGATGTAAGTTTTGTATAAAGGCCTGTCCCTTTTCAGCCATAAAGTTGGTTGATAAAAAGGCCGTCATAGATCTCGATAGGTGTAATCTGTGCGGGGCATGCATAGAGGCGTGTAAGTTTGACGCTATTGTGCTTACCAAGCTCAGTCCCTCAAAGATAGATTTCCTCCCGGGTAAGAAGATCGGAAGAGCACACGTCTGAACTCCAGTCACACTGATATATCTCGTATGCCGTCTTCTGCTTGAAAAAAAAAAACAAAAACAAAATCAACAAA
>CAJVXD010000044.1 GCA_913009675.1 uncultured bacterium
TTGTTTTTTTTTTTTTTTTCAAGCAGAAGACGGCATACGAGATATATCAGTGTGACTGGAGTTCAGACGTGTGCTCTTCCGATCTGAGCATTTATCTGATATTTGAAGATTTAAAAAATACCTTTCTAGGGCCAAGACAATTAATAATATTTGTCCAGAAGGAGATTTATGGTATAATAAATAAAGGCATAGGTTACGTCCGTAGGAGACGGATGTAACCTATATGCCAAACTTACCCTTGACATTTTGCCCATTGAATTCAGGGATAAAATGTTGAGGGGCAAATTCAGCTAAACAATTTACGAAAATCTTTGATTTTCGTAAATTGTGGCTTCATTTGAATGGATAAGACGCTGCGTTCAATACTTTGGGTGCTTGTAGCATTGGTGCTATTGAGTAGTTTTAGCACCGGTTGGTTTTTTGTGGCAAAAGAACGGCTTTACGATAGATACATAGACCTGGGGCATCTCTTCAAAACCAGTATGGAGCGCTCGAAGAAAGAATTGGCCGTTTCAAATAAAAAGAATATGGAGTTAGCTACAAAGCTGAGTTCTGTTAAAAAGGAAATGGATATCCTTGAGTCTAAGAATAAAGAACTGGAGACGAGATATAAAGAGGCCCTGAAGGAAAAGGAAGGGCTGGATAGCAATCTTGCAATGGTTAGAAAGGCGCGGTTTTTTCTAGAGAAGAAATTGAAAGAGAGGGAATCGGATAGCTTTGTGGCAGGCATTTTAAAGGAAAAGGTTTTGGCTGAGGTGGAGTTGGAGAGATTGAAGGGCTCTCTGGCGCCCAAGGATTTAGAGATAACTAAATTAAAACAGGACAATATGAATTTAGAGGTTGCACTTTCCAAGCTTAAAGAGGAGAAGGACTCGTTAAAGGAAAAGCTGGGAGATTCTACAAAGGTTGCTCAGATCCTAAGCAGTGATTTACTTAAGGAGAAAGGAAGCAGGGAAAAAGATAAAAAGGTTTTCGAAAGGACAAGGGTAGAGAACAGAGTATTAAAGACCAGACTGGCAGAACTGGAAAAGATATCCGATAAGTTTGATAATTTAGCCGCTGAGAAAAATGAGATACAGTCGAAGATATCCAGTCTTATGCGGGATGTAGAGTCTAAGGACAAGGAGATCAGTAAGTTAAAACTTGCCCTCGGGCACAAGGTACAGGGGGCCGGAGAATTAAGGGCAGAGGCCTATCATGCCCCGGGAGAGGTAGAATTACCCCCCATTGTTTTAAAAGGGAAAGGATATACTGCAGGTGAAGGTGCTGCAGTGGCTTCAGGTATATCTTTATCTTTAAAAGGCAGAATCGTGTCCGTAAATAGAGAGCATAATTTTGTGGTTATAGATTTAGGAAAACAGGATGGCATCGGGGCGGGGAACGTTTTTGAGGTCTATAGGGCTGGCTTAGCGATTGGTTCCATAAAGGTGATTCAGACGCGTCAAAGGATAGCCGCGGCCGACATAAAGGATCTAAAAGAAGGTTTTCATGTAGAGGTAAGCGATATAATTGCAAGACAATGAAGAATGGACTTTTTAAAATACCTTTCACTTTTAAACCTCAAAAAAAGAGTCAGCATAGAGTCCCTGGTGGTTTTTACAAAACAACTCTCCACTCTTATCGCGGCAGGTCTGCCTCTTGTAAAGGCGCTTAAGACTTTATATGATCAATTGGAACCTTGCGCCCTCAAGGATATTATAAAAAATATAGCTGCTGAAGTAGAAAGTGGCACAAATTTTTCAGAATCCCTTTCTCATTTTCCCAAGGTATTCCCTGAATTCTATGTAAATATGATAAAGGCAGGCGAATTGGGGGGTAGGCTGGATGGCATACTTAAACACCTTTCTGAGTTTCTTGATAAGGGTCAGAAATTCAGGGAGAAGATAAAGTCGGCTCTCATGTATCCTGCGTTTGTGCTTCTGGTAGCGGTATTGATACTTATAATGCTGATGATATTCGTGATACCCATCTTCACGAATATGTTTTTAGTGTTAGGAGGAACACTTCCTCTCTCTACAAAGATACTTATTGCTGCCAGCGATATTATAAGAAAGACATGGTATCTTATCCCGCTTCTTCCGATCATAGCCGTGGCCTTGTACAGGTTTCTTATAAAAAGCCCCAATAGAAGATTTCTTATTGACAGGGTTAAACTGTCTATCCCTATCGTGGGACCGCTTATAGAACAGGTGTCCGTTGCCAGATTTGCCAGGATTCTTGGCACATTGCTCTCAAGCGGAGTGCCCATAGTGAATGCGCTTCAGACTGTTCGAGACACGGTAGACAATGAGTTTATTGCACGTGCGGTTTTACGCGTGAGGGATAGCATAAAAGAGGGCGAAGGTATATCAGGACCGATGGAGACCGCCGGGGCCTTCCCGCCACTTGTTGTAAAGATGATAGACATAGGTGAGGAGACAGGGCAGCTGGATAAGATGCTTATGCAGATAGCCGATAATTGTGAAGAGGAAGTAGATGTTGCTATAAGCGGTCTTACCTCTCTACTGGGACATATACTCATAGTATTTATGGGGCTGATTGTAGGTTTTATTGTAATCTCAATGTTCATGCCACTTTTCTCGCTCGCCAAACTTTTATAGAATAGCTATGTTGGACAAAATTCTGCGGGCATTGGACATCAGGCATCGAAGAAATATACGATTCACAAAAGGAGGAAGCGAGAAGTGAGCGTTAGCACAATGGCAGGATTGCAATTGGGAAAGATGAGCAAAGAGGACTCTCAAGCGGTAATAGACGATAATAGCCATAGCAAGTTTATCGGGCGTAAAGACAAAGTAAACTTTGTTTCTTTTGCCTCACGAGGCATAATTTAAAATGAAGATTGGTATCATCGGTCCTCCTCAGAGCGGGAAGACTACAATATTAAGTCTTTTATCGGGAAAGAAAGAGATAGCGGGAAATATAGGTGTATTCAAGGCCCTGGACAGACGCCTGAAAAAGATCGCCGAAATAGTCTCTGCCAAAAAAATTACATACCCGGAGTTTGTGTTCCTCGATTTAGGGGCAGTATCAGGGTTTAATAAAAAGGATATGTCTCAATTGCAGGGCATAGATCTATTCATATGTGCCGCAGGGGCCTTTTTCAGTGAGGATCCGAAGAAAGATTTCGAAAGTTTTCTTACCGATATCCTTCTGTTTGATCTGGATATAATACAAACAAGGATGGCAAGGCTTCAAAAAGAGAGAAGAGGGACTGATTGCGGCAAGGAATTGAAGATTCTGGATAGATGTCAGTCCTTTATCTCAGAGGGAAGGCTTTTACGCAAGGCAGGATTGGATAAAGAAGAGATAAAATTATTATCAGGCCTGTTTTTTTTGAGCTTAGAACCATTGATTGCGGCGATAAATCTTCCGGAAGGCGATACGTCAGCAGAAGGTGATAAAATAAAGAGACTTGAGGTCTACTGTAATCAAAAAGAGATATCCTGTGTTAAATTTTTTGGCAAGGAAGAGCTTGAGCTTATGGATCTGGAGCCGGAAGAGAGAGAAAGATTCTTAAAGGAATTAGGGCCAGGATATAATTTTAAAGAAGGCATATCAAGATTGATATCAAAAGAGCTGGATCTCATAATATTTTTTACGGCCGGAGAAAAAGAGACGCGAGGTTGGCACCTAAAATCAGGCTTGTCTGCAATTGAAGCAGCGGGTAAAATACATTCTGATATAAAGAGGGGATTTATAAGGGCAGAGGTCATAAGCTGCGAGGATTTCATAAACAGTGGTTCTTTTCACAAGGCACGCGAGACAGGGGTCTTGAGGCTGGAAGGCAAGGATTATGTAGTTCAAGATGGGGACGTAATTAATATTAGGTTTAACGTGTGATTATAAAATGACAAATGATAAATCCGAAATTCTAATGTCGAAATCCGAAACAAATCATAAATTCAAAATTTGAAACATAAAGTTTAGAATTTAAGATTTTTGATTTCGTGCTTCGGATTTAACCATAGGAGGAGTAATGCGCAAGATCAAGCGAGCATTGATCAGTGTTTCTGACAAAAGCGGGCTGGAGGAACTTGTGAAAGGCTTGAACGAATTTGGCGTTGAGATATTGTCTACCGGTGGGACAGCGAAACTTATAGAGGGCCTAGGCATACCCGTAAGGCCTGTTTCAGATTATACAGGTTTCCCCGAGATGCTGGACGGCAGGGTAAAGACCTTGCACCCGAAGATACACGGTGCACTTTTATCCCTCCGTGAAAATAAGGCACATATGGAGCAGGTTAAAAAACACGGCATAGAATTAATAGATATGGTGGTTGTAAATCTTTATCCATTTGAGAAGACGGTGGCCAGGGAGGGCGTTAGACTCGAAGAGGCCATTGAAAATATAGATATAGGCGGGCCGAGCATGCTGCGTTCGGCAGCAAAGAATTTTAAGGATGTCGTAGTAGTATGTGATAGCGGCAGATATAAAGAGGTGATAGAGGAATTGAAGAAATATAACGGTGGCATTTCAGATGAGCTGCATTTTAAGCTTGCAGTGGAGGTCTTCCAGAAGACATCGGACTACGATACTGCAATCTATGGCTATTTAAAAAAACAATTGGATGGTGAAAGGTTGAAGGTTAAAAGTGAACCGTCAGGATTTCCAGATAGTCTAGAGTTAACTTTTGAGAAAGTACAGGATTTGCGTTACGGAGAAAATCCGCATCAAAAGGCAGGTTTTTATAAAGATAAGAGTATGAAGGCGGTAGGTATAAGTAACGCGAGACAGTTACACGGCAAGGGGCTTTCCTTTAATAATATAATAGACCTTGACGCTGCCCTTGAGATAGTAAAGGAGTTTAACCAACCAGCAGCGAGCGTAATCAAGCACACCAATCCCTGTGGGGCGGCTCAGGCTGAGAGCCTTGAAAAGGCATATA
Source organism: uncultured bacterium (assembly GCA_913009675.1). Lineage (GTDB taxonomy): Bacteria > Omnitrophota > Gorgyraeia > Gorgyraeales > Gorgyraeaceae > CAJVXD01. The sequence goes on from CAJVXD010000044.1 coordinate 4,890, forward strand.
TCGATGCGCTGGATTGCGATAGGCTTTCAGCCTTTGGCAGTATAGTCGGCCTTAATCGAGAGGTAGATGCAGCCACTGCGAGGTATATCAGTTCATCAGGTTTTACGGAGTGTGTTATTGCCCCTGGATACGATAAAGAGGCACTGGGTATCCTCAAAGAGAAAAAGAATCTAAGGTTGATAGAGGTTGGCAGTTTGAGAGGCATTGAAAAAGACTATGATTTAAAGAAGATCGTGGGAGGATTGCTTATCCAGGACAGGGATAGCTTGCTTAGCAAGGAGGAAGATTTAAAGGTTGTTACTAAAAAGAGACCTACCCGGGAAGAGATAAGGTCACTTCTTTTCGGCTGGAAGATAGTGAAATATGTCCGTTCAAATGCCATTGTCTTATGCAGCGGGACTAAGACAGTCGGGATTGGCGCTGGCCAGATGTCAAGGGTGGATTCCATGATTATCGCCGTAAGAAAGTCAAAGGGCCGCTGTAAGGGCGCCGTATGCGTAAGTGATGCATTTTTCCCGAAAGAAGATGCCATAGAAGAGGCTGCTAAGGCAGGCATAACTAGCATAATACAGCCCGGTGGCTCCATACAGGATAAGCATGTTATAAAGGCCTGCGACGATGCTGGCATAAGCATGGTCTTCACCGGCGCGAGGCATTTCAAGCATTAAGAACACAAATTACCACGAATTTATTTGTGTATATTCGTATGTAATTTGTATAGATCCATGTCAATATGGATTACAGTGCTACACTTGATTACATCGATTCCTTTATAAACTTCGAAAGGATACCGCAATATAATTACGCCTCTAGTTTTAACCTGGAGAGGGTATATGCTTTCCTGAAGGCATTAGGCGCTCCTCATAAAGGATTAAAGACAATACATGTAGCTGGTTCTAAGGGCAAGGGTTCCACCTGCGTGATCGTAGCTTCGATTTTGCGGGAGGCTGGGTATCGTGTAGGCCTATATACCTCGCCGCATCTTTTGGATGTGAGGGAGCGTATTAGAGTCGGGGACATTATAGAGGAAAAAGATTTTATTAGATTGATTGAGAAGATAGAACCTATTGCAGAGAAATTCAGGGACCGCGGCCTGTCGTTCTTTGAAGTCTTTACTGCCTGTGCGTTTTTGTATTTCAAAGAAAAAAGGGTTGATCTTGCTGTATTAGAGACAGGGCTTGGCGGAAGGCTTGATGCAACAAATGTTACAGAGCCTGTTGTGTGCGGGATAACGAGTATTAGCTCAGAGCACACTGATAAATTGGGCAGTTCTTTGGAAGCGATAGCAAGGGAGAAGGCCGGGATCATAAAGGTTCAAGGGATGGTTGTTTCTGCATGGCAGAGAAAAGAAGTTCGCGATGTTATTAGAGAGGTATGTCGGGAGAAGAATGCTAATCTATACGAGATCGGCAGGGGTATTATCTATTCTATTACTGAGTCAAACGAATATGGTCAAAGATTTAGTTTAGAAGCCCCGGGTTATTTATATAAGGATTTGGAATTAAATCTATTAGGTGCACATCAGGTGGAGAATGCAACGCTTGCTATAGCAATGCTGAAGAGTTGTATTGATATAGATGAAAGGGATATACGTTCAGGTTTGAAAAATGTCTCCTGGCCGGGTAGATTACAGGTCATTCGGCGAAATCCGTATATAGTGCTTGATGGTGCCCAGAATACGGCAAGTATAAGGGCAATTTTGTCTTCAGTAAAAGAGTTTTTTCATTATAAAAGGCTTATATGTATATTTGGCATAATGAAGGATAAAGACATACAGGGCGTTAGCAGGGAGTTGGATATGGCCAGTGATATAGTAATATTGACAAAGTCCAGAAATGGACGCGCAAAAGACCCTCTTTGTTTAAAGGAGAATTTTTCAAGGTCCCAGCTTGAATTAAGGACAAATATAGAAGATGCAATAACTAGAGCTCTGGATATTGCAGATACAAGCGATTTAATCTTGATCACAGGGTCTTTATATATCATTGCTGATGCACTCAAAGTGCTGAACAAATAACTTCACACTTTCCTGACACACACAAAAGTGTAGGTTTATTTTGAGAAATTGTTGGTAATTTGTTGTAAGGAATTTCAATAATACAAGGTTGGGACGAGGGAGAGTTCTCGAAGGCTAATTTATGACTAAGATGAGTCTAGGCGATACGATTGTGGCAATTTCAACGCCTATTGGAGAGGCAGGTATAGGTATAGTGCGTCTAAGCGGTAAAGATTCACTCAGGATAGCCGGGAAGATATTCCTCTCAAAAGACGGTAGGAGACCACCCCGTTTTGAGACATACACAGTTCATTATGGCCATATTTACGAGCCACGGGGCGCAAACCGTAAACCACAAATAATAGATGAGGTGATACTGACGGTTATGCGCGGACCTAGGAGTTATACAAAAGAAGATATCGTTGAGATAAATTGCCACAGCGGTATAGTACCGCTTCGAAAGGTTCTAGGCCTCGTTTTAAAGAATGGCGCTAGGCTTGCAGGGCCAGGGGAGTTCACGAAAAGGGCATTCCTGAACGGCAGGATCGATATATCACAGGCAGAGTCAGTCCTGGATATAATCAGGGCAAAGACGGATTTGAGCTTAAAGGCCGCTTTAAGTAATCTACAGGGCCGATTTTCAAAAAAGATAAAAGAAATAAAAGATAGGCTTATGCAGATATTATCTCATTTAGAGGCGTCTATAGATTTTTCAGAAGAAGATGTAGGTGCGCTTAAAGAAAAAGATATTTTAACAAGACTCAGGCGAATCAAGAAGGATATAGAAAATTTTATATCCACAGCTCATGAAGGCAGGGTGTTGCGACAAGGTCTTAATACAGTGATATGCGGGAGCCCAAATGTAGGCAAGTCTAGTTTAATGAATGCATTACTCAAAGAAGCAAGGGCTATTGTTACTCATATACCTGGCACTACGCGGGATCTTATAGAAGAGGTCGCAAATATTAACGGGATACCCGTAATACTTGTAGATACGGCAGGCATAACTAAAAGCGGCCATCCTGTGGTAAAAGAAGGGGTAAAAAGAAGCCGGCTCTCCATACAACAGGGAGATCTGGTCTTGCTGGTTTTGGATTATGGCAGAAGGCTAAAAAAGCAGGGCCTTGATATAATGAGTAGTTT
>CAJVXD010000045.1 GCA_913009675.1 uncultured bacterium
TTTTTTTTTCAAGCAGAAGACGGCATACGAGATATATCAGTGTGACTGGAGTTCAGACGTGTGCTCTTCCGATCTATAACTTAAAATACTCTTTTGCTATCTTCTCCCCTTTTTCAGAGCCTATCTCTGCGATATATCCGCTTTCTATCTCCGAAAGATTTATATCGAAATCTTCGGTAGGATAGGGCATTATACCCAATGCAACACAAAAACAACTCTCGCCATACGATGTGCAATCGCTTGAAATTATAAGCCCTTCTTTTCGCTGGGATATGTAGAATGGGTCCTTGAAAGAATCCTGAGTAAACACATAGTCCATTATTTTTAAGGAGGCCATATCGCATGACTTAGCCCCGATGAGCGCTACAGGCCTTGTTTTCTTTTCTGAAATCTTTTCAGGAAGATAACTGGCCACCTTTGTGCGGGCAGGTAGATAGAAACCCTTTATGCTCTGAACAGGCCTTATTTCTCCGATTACTACATCTTCTAACCCCTCATCACCGATCCTTTTATAATATATATAGTCTTCTGATCTTGCAGGGGCATATACCGTGTATATCTTGGTAAGTGACTTGACGAGTCTATCGAGATTTGGCTTATTGATAAAATATCTTTCCAAGGGAAAACCTTTTTGGGGAAAAAGTTTGTGAAATTTATCACAAATTTTAAAAAAATAAAAAACAAACTCGTGATTAAATATAATACAAAACTATTTTTATGTCAAGCTATTTTAAGTGTTTTTTTGCTTCCTGTACTTTTAACCTTGAACTTTAAAAGTGCAGCTCCATCGCCCTTGGGGGACAGGCCTTTATGCAAAGTTCACAGGCAATACATTTCTCATTATAAAAATTTACCCTGCGCGTCCCGGGGTCTACCACAAGTGCACCTGTCGGACATATCGGGACGCATGCCCCGCAATGCGTGCACCTTGCCTCATTCCTCTTGATGTCCTTTGAAAGAGGCTGCACTGTTACGCCAATAGATCTTACAAATCTTATGGCCCTTCCGAGATCCTTATCCTTGCCCGTTAACTCAAGCACCATAAGGCCTTGTTCTCTCGGGGTCACATAGGCCTTCAGTATGTTAAACTTCAGCTCAAAATCCTTTACCATTCTATAAACTATCGGCTGATCCAGTAATCTATGCGGAAACTTCAATACAATACGCCTCGAAACCATCATCTAACCTCCTTCAAAAACATCCAAGCGAGAGGGATCAAACTAGTTCTATCTTGCCAGATACGCCAAAATCCTTTTTGTAAACTATCAATGCACCCTTTACCCCATCAATAGATAAAGCAAATTTTAGCGCGGTCCTAATATCCTTCTTGTTCTTTACCCTGTTACATGCTGCCGTTGCCACTGCATCTGCTAAAGAAGTATCTCCTGATATTATAACGCACCCATCTGCCTTTCCGAGGCTTAAAGAGTGCCCTACGGTGCCCGAAGAGGTGCATATGCCAATCGGCGTATCTTGTGGCCTTATCCTTATAAAAAGCCTGTTGGTGAGGAGTGAATCTCCTGCAAATATTGATACAATGCGTTCTATATCTGATTTTATAAAAATATCCCCGCCGTTTTCTACTATAATCTGCCGCGAATAAGACAAGAGTTCTTTTCCTGTAAATTCTGCAACTGCCCCGGCAACACTGGCCATTGGACCCACCCCTGCGGCATCCGAAGCCCGTGTCATACTTTTAATAATATCCGGAGGGTCTGATTGTAACGGCAGTGGTTCAAGGCTGGTTTTAAATTCAGGGACTAACCGCATATAATCCTCTATCTCGCGCCTGTATTTCTTCACGATCCCTTGCGCAGCTTGAGATAGATCTCTCTCAGAGGATATAAAAAGATCGGTTTCACAAACAACCACCTCCTGCGTAATAAGATCTTGTGAATCTATCCCATCCCTGTAAAAGCGTCTCTGGTAAGCTTTATTTTTTACCATATCTGGGTTTCAAGGCGAGACCTGGCCCTTGGCTATTCCAATTCCACCGAACCTACAAAGATCCCGGAACCCGCAATAATATCATTCACCCTGCCCTTACAATTTGGGCACCCATTCAATCCTTCTTCTCCTGAAAATTCAACACCACAGCCTTTGCATTTGAATCTAGGTATAATCTTTTTGAAACTCAGCTCGGCATTCTCGAGCCTGGTACCCTTGGTACGTTCCCTGAAATGGAATTCAAAATCCGCAGGTGTTACATGCTCAAGTTCACCTATGAGTATATTAAGCTTTTTCACCTTTGAATCTTTCCCTGCGCCTTTTAGTTTAGCATTGATAATAGAAACTATATCATCTACAAGACCTATCTCATGCATCTCTCCTCCCTTGTTCCGCTTCCTTGAAGGTGCGAATTTAACTCCCGCACCAATTTAAGCAGACATCTTTTGATGTAGTTAGAAATTTCTGTAATTCATGTCCTCACTAACAAATACGCGGTAACTGTTCGCCTCTCAGCACATCCAGGATCCTCGTCCCGCCTATCCTGGTCTTCAAATAGACCCTTTTATCCTTAGCCTCTTCCACCTCGCCTATGATCTTACTATTCCTGCCAAGTGGATGGGCCTTCATCAGGGATAAAATCTTTGAGGCAACTCTTGAAGAAACCACTGCTACCAGTTTGCCTTCGTTTGCCATATATAAAGGATCGAATCCTAATATCTCACACAATGCCCTCACCGATTCTTTCACCGGGACCTCTGATTCATCTATCCTGATATTATACCCGGAGGATGGAGTAATCTCATTCAATGTAGTAGCAAGCCCGCCTCTTGTAGGATCTCTCATAAATCTTATACCTCTGCACATAATAGAAGAAACCAGGCTATTGAGTGGAGCGCAGTCACTAAAAAGCCTGGATTTAAATCTTAACTCCCCTCTGGCCATAACTATTGCCGCGGCATGGTCACCGATCGTCCCGTTCACGATAATCTTGTCACCCGGCTTTATATAATTCCTTGAAAGCCTGCTTCCCTTTAATATCTCTCCAATCCCGGCAGTATTTATAAAGATCTTATCCACTCCACCCTTTTCAACCACCTTAAAATCCCCTGTAACTATATTCACGCCTGCCTTACTACAGGTATATCTTATAGATAAGACTATCCTCTCAAGGTCATGATAATCAAGACCCTCCTCAACGATAATGCCCAACGAAAGATATCTGGGCCTCGCCCCGCAGACAGCCAGGTCATTAACAGTGCCGCATACGGATAGCTTGCCTATATCTCCGCCGGGGAAGAATATAGGATTAATAACATATGAATCTGTAGTATATGCCAGTTTTTTATCTCCGATATCTATAAGTGCAGAATCTCCCAGTTTATTTAAAAGGGGATTGCCGAGATTCTTTATAAATAAATCCCTTATCAAATCCTGCATCGAACTTCCACCGCTTCCGTGTGCTAAAGTAATCTTCCTCATTGCCTATCCCTATAATATGCGGCGCATGTGCCTTCACTCGAAACCATACAAGCGCCCTGGGGTCTATCAGGATTACAGTCCCTGTCAAATAATTTACACTCGAACGGGGTCTTTATGCCCTTAAGCACCTCCCCGCATATACAACCTTTATCAGGCATGGTTCTTATCCTCGGCAAAGAAAAAGCCCTTTCGGCATCAAACCTAGAATATCTTTTATTTAAATACAGTCCGCTTTCAGCAATCCGGCCCATACCGCGCCATTCAGAATCCCCCCTTGAAAAAACCTTTTCTATTAAACTAAGTGCCTTTTTATTCCCTGATCTTTTGACCACCCTCTTATACTGATTTTTGACCGTCTTCTTTTTTTTAGATTTAACCTGTTCTATGAGCATCAAAAGGCCCTGCAGTATATCCAGGGGTTCAAACCCTGCTACAACACAGGGTATATTATACCTCCCTGCAATAATATCGTAAGGGGCCGTGCCTATAATAGCACTGACATGGGCAGGACATAAGAATCCATCGATATTTACCTCTCTATCTTCCGCCAGTGCCTTCATCGCAGGCAATATAACCTTGTGCCCTGCATATACAAAAAAATTATCAAGGCCTTTCTTTTTTGCATCCACCAGGCTCGCTGCTACCGTAGGAGCGGTTGTCTCAAAACCTATGCCAAGAAATATCACATCCTTTGCAGTGGTCTTCTCGGCAATGTCTATCGCGTCCAAGGCAGAATAAACGACCCTGACCGATCTGCCTTTTGACCTCTCTTCCATGAGGCTCGAATAGGACCCCGGCACCCTCATCATATCTCCGAAGGTTGCTATAATAATCCCGGGTAGGTTTGAAAAGGCTATCGCCCTGTCTATATAGGACTTCGGGGTAACACAGACAGGGCAGCCAGGCCCTGAAAGAAGATTTACGTTTGAAGGAAGCATCCTGCGGATACCAAATCTGGATATAGACATGGTATGGGTCCCGCATACCTCCATTAGATTTATAGACTTCATGCCCAGGGACTTGTTAAAAATAGCCCCGGAAATATTTTTTGCAATCTTACTATTCCTGAACTCGTCTATAAACTTCACCTTATCTCCTCCAGCATGCGGAGTGTCTCTTCCGCCTTTTTTGGATCGATCTTTTCTATGGCAAAGCCGGCATGCACCAGCACATAATCTCCTATCCTGGGGCTGGCCAAAAAATTGATGGCTATCCTGCGTTTAATATAGCCGGCCGAGACTATAGCCCTGTCTCCTTCTATCTTTAAAATCTTCATTGGTATAGCTAAACACATAGCTTTCTCCAATCCCAAGCAAGCCTAAGGTCTAACCTCGACCGTGTGAAGAGGTTAACATAAGCCGGGGCCTATACAAAGGCTGAACCCTGGGCTGCAATGGCTGCCTGGCCTAATGCAATATTTCCATCATGCGCAGGTAAATTTTTATGCAGATACACCCTGAAGCCCTCTTTTTCTAAAAGGGGTGGGGTCACTTTTGTCAAGTATCTATTCTGAAACACTCCACCGCTTATAGAGACCTTCTCTATCCCGTATCTCTTCCTTAATAAGACGCAAACTTCCTTTATCATATAAGAGACCGCATTATGAAACTTCAGTGAAATCTCCGCCTTGCCCTTTTTCCCCTCAGAATCCTTAACTAATCCTTTAATTAGAGGTGACCAATCTATTATGATAACCTCGCCTTTATCCCTATATTTGAAACTATATCTTTTCCGAGCATTGAGCATTGAGCATCGAGCATCGAGTGCCTTCTCCAGCTCGATCGCTGCTTGCCCTTCATATCCTGCTACCTCGCAGATACCGGCAATCGCTGAGACAGCATCAAAAAGCCTGCCCATGCTCGATGTCATAGGAGAATTTATATCTTTGTCTATAATCTGGGTTAGAAGCCTTGTTTTCTCCTTATCTATCCTGCTTAGAAAAGCGATTTTTAAACGGCTGAACCGTGTCTTACATATATCATAAAGGTAACTCAAGGCCATACGCCAAGGTTCCCTGATACAGCCCTCTCCACCTGGCATGGGGATATATCGTAAATGTCCAGCTCTTCTAAGATCTCTGAGTGTGCCTACAAAAAACTCTCCGCCCCAGATATTTCCATCCGGGCCAAATCCTGTGCCGTCAAACGCAATACCTATCACCTTGCCTTTAATATTATTATCTACTATGCAGCTTGCTATATGGGCCTTATGGTGCTGGACAGACTTGACCTTTAATCCCTGTTCCTCGCCCCACTTGTATGCTAATTTAGTCGAGATATAGTCAGGATGCAGGTCACATGTAATAACCTCCGGCTTAATCTTAAATCTTTTTTCTGCCTTCTTTATCTTATCTTCGAAGAGCTTCAGATTTTCAAGACTGTTCAAATCTCCACCAGGCCTCCATAGATATGCCTCATCATCTTTAACAAGGCAAAAACTGCTCTTCGTCTGGGCCCCTAGTGCTAAAATCCTATGCCTTACCTTATACGGTAAAGATATCCTCGTACAATCCATAATTACACAATCAAATAACTTCACACTTTCCTGACACACACAAAAGTGTAGATTCCCACGTCCTTAGGGACGTGGCCCTTACTATTACGAGCCTTGCTCGCCTGTCAAGCCGGGCAGCAGGGCGTTGAAGGCTTGTTTATTTTGCGAAACATACAATCAACGAACAACTAAAAAGCCTGCCTGTCAAAATAAAAGAGAGTGAGGCCCGGCCCTACAAACAATATATCTTTTGGCCGAACGTCCTTCAACACCCTGCTGCCCGGCTTGAGGGAAACTGCTTTCATCCCCGCCTTACAGGCGGGGAGTTTCCGCTAGATTAAAGAATCCTTTGCCAATCTGGCTACCAGGGAAAGCTTTTTGATTATATCATCTGCCAAATCAGGGGATAAGGTCCCCATTCCACAGCTCGCAGTAAGGAGAGAATTGGAGATTAACAGGTCCAGGGAAACCCCTTTTCTCTCTACACCTTCAAGTTCTTTTTTTAATCTATCAAAAAGTGATTTTTCGTTCTCTCCTAATACTGCCTTAGAAGTAGGGATGATACCCCATGCCAGATACCCGCCTCTTTTTAAAAATCCCATTATATCCTCAGGATATAATGAAAGGCTATTTGCATAGGAATAGGCATCGAAATTTATAATATCAACCTCAGTCTCGGTAAGTAAAGACCACTCTGTATTACCGCAGCAATGGATACCGCTCAATGCACCTTTTGAATGTATCTTATCTATTACACTATTTAACATCCGTATAGCATCCTGCCTTTCAATATTTACAAAGCTCGAACCAAAACTTGTCAGATATGGTTCATCTATGAATATGATGATATTTTTTGAAACAGCCTTCAGCTTTTCTATCTGCCATGCGGCCTTTATCTCCAGGAGTTTGACAGATGCCTCTTTCAGCGTCTCATTATATAATATGGACCTTGCCCTTTCATCAACAATGCTGAGGGTAAAACTTATAGGCCCCGTAATATGTCCTTTTACATAATCAAGGCCTCTCCCTTTTGCCCCCTCAAGAAAGGCATAAAATCCTTCCGCAAAATCTCTTGTAATGCCCCGGGTATTATAATCCCCCGATAGATATATCTCGTATAATCTGCCTAACTCCTCGCTCAGGTCTTTTGTGCTATCCACATATATCCTTCGACCTTTCTCGTCTATAACAAGGGCGGGCAATCCCTCTGCAAACTGGGCATACATGTTTTCCTTAAAGTCTCTTCTTGGAAGCTGAGGCCAGAACGGTATATCAAATTTGCTACAGGTAACCTCAACGCTCTTTTTCGAGTCAAGATACGGCAGGCTTCCTATCCCGGTTGTAAGAAATCTTCCCTTTATCTTCATAATGTCCTATTCCCCTTAACCATCTTATCCTCCTTTTGTTTCTCTCTCGATTATACTCCATTATACCTAAAACCTTCACCCCTGAGAGCCTTTCTATTAGGGCAGGATTTGTTTTTATTGAGGCGTCCCTTTCTATCCTACGGGTATGATTAAAGACGATGCCGGCTATCTCTGTCTCTCTGGTCCTAATCGCGCTTATCGTCAGCAATATATGATTTATGGTCCCTAGTCCCGGCCTTGCAACTATGATAACAGGGAGTTTCATTCTCAAAATCATATCCAGCACGTAAAAAGTTCTTTTACCCTTTTTAGCTATCGGCACCATTACACCGCCTATACCCTCTACTATCATCAGATCATTACAGGTGCTGAGTTCCCTGAACCTATCCCATATGATCCCTAGATCTATCTTCTTATGTTCTTTTTTAGCTGCGACCAAGGGTGCAAGAGGCATCCTTAGAAAAACGGGGTTTATATAATCCATCGGGTCCTCTGAGGCACACGATCCTTTCAGGATTTGAGCATCATTGCAGGGCCCATCTACACCCGTGGCCACCGGTTTCATCACGCCTACCCTGAAACCGTCTTCTGAATACATCCGCGCCATATATCCTGCAACCTCTGTCTTGCCCACACCGGTATCAGTCCCTGTTACAGATCGGAAGAGCGTCGTGTAGGGAAAGAGTGTAGATCTCGGTGGTCGCCGTATCATTAAAAAAAAGACAGACTA
>CAJVXD010000046.1 GCA_913009675.1 uncultured bacterium
TTCTCCTTTATCTTTCTATTTTTTTTTTTTAATGCTACGGCGACCACCGAGATCTACACTCTTTCCCTACACGACGCTCTTCCGATCTCCCCTCCACCCTATCTGCGGTAAGCCAATGATCCGGTATCTTATAGATGCCATAGATTCTATAGGCGTACATAATATAATTGTAGTCGTAGGCCACAGGTCCGATATGGTCAAAAAGGCCCTGCCTGGCATAAGATGCGTTAAACAGACCAGACTTCTGGGAACCGGAGACGCGATATTACAGACAAAGAGGGTTCTTTTAAATGATAAAAAGATAGACTCGGTTCTGGTGGCTTGCGGAGATGTGCCGCTTCTGACTCCTGAGACGTTGAAAGGGATTATAGATAGGCATCTAGCCACGCGTTCAGGCTGCACCCTTCTTTCCGCATCTCTAAAAAACCCAACGGGTTATGGAAGGATAGTGCGTTCGGACAACAACAGGGTAGTGAAGATAATAGAAGAAGTAGATGCCTCGATATATGAAAAGGTAATAGAGGAGATTAACGTTGGCGTATATTGTTTTGATAAAGATATCTTATTCGAGGCGCTTGAGAAGATAGCGCCTGACAATAAAAAAGACGAATACTATTTGACGGATACCATAGAGATCCTGGCGAAATCAAACCTATCTGTAGATTCTGTATCTACCGAAAGCCCCGAAGAGTTTTTAGGCATCAATACAAGAAAAGACCTGATGCAGGCAGAGAGACTTGTGAGAGACAGGATATTGAATAGGGTCCTTCAAGAAGGCGTGTCTATTATAGACCCGTCCCATACCTATATAGAAGAAGGCGTAGAGATAGGAAAAGACACGGTAATATACCCCTATACTTTTATAGAAAATAATGTTAGAATAGGGCTGCGATGTAATATCGGCCCCTTTGCGAGATTACGTTCCGGCACGACAATAGGGGACGAGGCAGGGATAGGGAATTTCGTCGAGATAGTGCGTTCTCATGTGGGCAAATATACAAAGATCAAGCACCAGTGTTATATAGGCGATAGCGAAATAGGCAAACGGGTTAATATCGGGGCCGGGACTATAGTGGCAAATTATGACGGGAGGACTAAGCATAAGACCATAATAGAAGACAATGCATTTATCGGGACCGGGACTATCCTTATAGCGCCTGTTAAGATAGGGAAGGCCGCTATAACAGGCGCAGGGAGCGTGGTTACCAAAAATCACAATGTCCCTGCAGGGAAAACTGTTGTAGGCGTGCCTGCGAGGATACTAAGGAGATCCAGGCGTTAGTGAAAGGTTAAAGGTGTGAGGTTAACGGTTGTTTCCCCCTTTTAACCCTACAGCTTTAACCAATAGATTTATAAGTGAGGTGGATATGAATAAGACTGCTGCTATTTTTACAGGGAATTCTAACCCGGCATTGGCAAGAGAGATCGTTAAATATTTAAGGATGCATCTTGGGAAGGCCCTTGTGACTAGTTTCAGCGAGGGCGAGATTCGCGTAAAGATAGAGGAGAATGTGAGAGGGAAGGATGTCTTTGTGATACAATCTACATGCACGCCCCCCAATAAGAATCTGATGGAACTTTTGATCATGATGGATGCCTTGAGGAGGGCCTCCGCAGATAGGATTACAGCGGTCTTGCCATTCTTTGGATATGCCAGGCAGGATCGCAAGGACCAGCCGCGTGTCCCCATAACCGCTAAATTAGTGGCGAATCTTTTAACCACCGCAGGTGCTGATAGGATATTGACGATAGACCTGCATGCAGGTCAGATACAGGGATTTTTTGATATCCCCATGGATCATCTCTTTGCCGTAACGACATTTGTGGATTATTTTAATAGTTTGAAGGTTAAAAACCTTGTTGTGGTATCCCCTGATGTAGGCGGGATAAAGATGGCAAGGGCCTATGCCAAGAGGCTGCATTCTCCCCTGGCTATAGTGGACAAGAGAAGGATTTCCGGAGAAGACACCGAGGTGATGAATATATTGGGAGAGGTAAAGGGCATGAATGCATTGATAATCGATGATATCGTGGCTACTGCAGGGTCCCTGGTAGAGGCAGCCAATGCCCTAAAGAAGGCAGGCGCTAAAGATGTCTATGCCGCTATTACACATCCCGTCCTGTCCGGCCCTGCAATAAAGCGCATAGATAATTCTTCGCTGAAGAAGGTCTTTGTGACCAATACCATACCTCTGGATAACGGGAAAAGACACAGGAAGATAAAGGTGCAGTCCATAGGCCCTCTCCTGGCAGAGGCGATAAAGAGGATACATAACGAAGAGTCGATAAGTTCTTTGTTTGTTTAGTGAGGACATGACTTACGAAAATTGAAGTTTCCGTAAGTGAAGCGTTCATTTGAGGAGGTTAAGAATAATGGAATTCGTAGAGCTGCATGCAAGCTTAAAAGAAGAAAAAGGAAAAGAGGCCAATAAAAGACTGAGAGACCAGGGGTTCGTGCCCGGCGTTGTATATAAAAAGGCTGAGGAATCACTGAGCATAAAGATGGACAAAAAAGACATCTTTAAGGCCCTACATACCGAGGCAGGAGAAAATGTCGTTGTAAGGCTTCATATCGATGATGCCAAGAAGAAGAGGGAACGCACGGTTATTATAAAGGAGATACAGAAGGACCCTGTCAAGGACAATCTTCTCCATGTGGATTTTCATGAGATCTCTTTAACCGAAACGCTCAAGGTAAAGGTGCCTATAGTCCCGAAAGGCGAGGCCATAGGCGTGAAACAGGAAGATGGTGTCCTGCAGCAGGTATTGTGGGAGGTAGATGTAGAATGCCTGCCTACGGCTATCCCTGAAAAGATAGAGGTAAATATCGCTGGTTTGAAGGTGGGAGATGTGCTGCATGTAAAGGATATACAGGTATCCGAAAGTGCGAAGATCTTAGATAACCCTGAGGCCGTTGTATTTAGCATCGAGCATGCAAAGAAGGTCGAAGAGGTTGTCGCAGCGCCTGCCGAAGGGGCGATAGAGGAACCAGAGGTGATAAAGGAGAAGAAAGAGAAGGCCGAAGAGGCGGGAGAAGAAGCAGAAAAACCCATAGAAGAAAAGAAGGAGAAGAAGGAAAAATAATATATGTTCTTGTATGGAGATTCAAAGTTCTCCAGGATAGATGTGGAAGATACATGAAGCTAATAGTCGGCCTTGGTAACCCAGGAGGGAAATATAGATTGACTCGCCATAATGCGGGCTTTATGATAGTAGAAGGATTGGCAAGGGCGAATAGGATTAGGCTTAAAAGGAACAGACGTTTTAAGGCAGTTGCCGGTAAGGGTTTTATAGAAGGGGAGAAGAGTTATCTTGCATTGCCGCAGACATTCATGAATCTTTCAGGTTACTCTGTGTGTATAATGGTAAAGTGGTTAAAACTGGAACTGGAAAGACTATTAGTTGTAGTGGATGATATTGCCCTGCCTTTTGGCAGTATACGGATAAGGGCCAGGGGTTCTGATGCAGGGCATAAGGGCATGAGGTCGATAATAGACTTGCTGGGCACTGAAGAATTTGCAAGGATGAGGATAGGTATCTTGGGACGCACGAAGATAGGGGATTGTTCACGCTATGTTTTAAATAGATTTACAGGGAAGGAGCAAAAGGCATTGCCGGATATCTTAACCCGGGCCGCCGAGGCCTGCGGGTGCTGGGCGAAGGAAGGTATTGAGGCGGCGATGAACCAGTTTAATTTGCGATCCAAAAACCACATATAAAAATGCTGTCTTTATAAGTGCAAGGCTCAGAAACGCAAGGCGTAAGACCGAAACTCAAAACCTTTTGGCAACTTTAACTTTTGCGTTTTGCACTTTTGAAATGGAGGTTACATGAACAATTATGAAGCCACGTTTATTTTTAAACCAGATATTCAAAAGGATGACCTTGAGAAGATGGTAACCCAGGTCCATGAGCTTATTCAAAAACACAAAGGGGCCGTGGGGGAGATAAAGGAGTGGGGCAAGAAGAGGATGGCCTATAGCATAAAGAAATATAAAGAGGGTTTTTATTATTTTATAGATTTTCATATAGGGCCTGAGGCCATTGTAAAGATGAGGCGGGTTTTTAGTCTCAATGAAGCGATGTTGAGGGTCTTGATAGTGAAACAAGGATGAAAAACTGCGCTTTAAGGCAAACCTTTTACTTTGCACCTTTAACCAGCATTGCAAGAAGGAGGTAATCATTAGATGGCGAGCTTGAATAAGGTTTTTCTTTTAGGGAATCTTACGAGGGATCCAGAGTTGCGCTATGTACCGAGCGGTGCGCCTGTCTGCACATTTGGCATCGCCGTAAACAGGCGTTTCATGACTCAGCGTGGCGAGAAAAAAGATGAAGTGTGCTTTGTCCGCATAGTAGTTTTTGGAAAACAGGCGGAGAGTTGCAGCCAGTATCTTGGCAAGGGCCGCCTGGTTTTCATAGAGGGACGTTTGCAATATCGCTCATGGGAGCAGGATGGACAAAAGAGGAGCAGTATGGATGTCGTGGCAGAAAGGGTTCAATTCTTAGGTGCTCCAAGGTCAGGCGGTGATGCAGAACAAGGTCAGGACGCTGATATGGTAAAAGGACAATTTACAGGTCCCAGCGAAGAAATAAGTTCAAAGAAAGAAGATGAGGCACCATTTTAGTGAGGTCATGACTTACATCAATCTTTGATTGATGTAAGTCATTGACCGAACTAACCCCGCACCTTCATGGTAGTTAAACAGAGAAGATTCACTTACGAAAATCATAGATTTTTGTAAGTGATGGTTTCATTTAAGGAGGGCAAAAATGTACGCACAGAAACGAGGCAGTTTTCAGAAAAAGGGTAAATTTAGCAAGAAGACAAAGAAGGGACAGAGGAAGAGAAGGATATTTATCAAGAAGGCCTGCAGGTTTTGCCGGGACAAGGTTGACGGCATAGATTACAAGGATGCCGGCAAGTTGAGGAGATTTGTCAGCGAACAAGGCAAGATACTGCCAAATCGTGTAACTGGCAATTGTGCGAAGCATCAAAGGGTGTTGGCTATTGCTGTAAAGAGGGCCAGGTATATAGCCCTCTTGCCGTATGTGGGTGAGTAAATAGCGTATAGGAGATTTACAAAACTACACGTTAAACCCTGTAGACCTCCGCTAAAATTTAATATACCGGGAGATAGATATGAAAGTCATACTCATAGAGGATGTTCAGAAACTTGGTTCAATGGGTGAAGTGGTTAACGTCAAAGACGGATATGCCAGGAATTTTTTGTTCCCTAAAAATCTGGCAAGGGTATCTACGGATTCAAATCTTAGGATTATAGATGATATCAAGAGGAAAAAGGCGCTGGCACTTGCAAGGGAGAAGAAGGCAGCCGAAGGGCTCAGGGAAAAACTTGCTCTTGCCTCCTGTACAATAGCCGTGGAGGCAGGCGATGACGATAGGCTGTTTGGCAGCGTGACTGCTCAGGATATCAGCCTGGCATTCGAGGAAGAAGGGATATCAATAGATAAGCGTAAGATAGTCATCGAGGAGGCTATAAAAAAACTGGGAGTATACCATGTGTCCGTGAGGCTTCACCCAGAGGTCACAGGCGAGGTCAAGGTGTGGGTAGTGAAAAGATAAAATTCTAAACTCGACATCCGAAACAAATTCGCATTTCCAAAATTTAATGTTTAAGATTTTGAATTTGGGATTTAGATATTGTTTCGGATTTTAGATTTTAAAATGGAGTTTTGATTATGGATAAAATAGACATGCATCTCGAAAAGATGCCGCCGCAGAATCTTGAAGCAGAGATGGCTGTTCTGGGCTCTATGCTTATAGAAGAACATGCTATAGCCGATGCCATAGAACTCCTGGACAGAGGGAGTTTTTATGACGAAAAAAATAAAAGGATTTTTGAGTCTATTTTAAGATTATACAGCGAGAATAAGGCAGTGGATATTGTTACCCTGATAGAGGCGTTAAAGAAAACGCAAGACCTGGATAAGGTGGGGGGGCCTACATATGTGACAGGCCTGACCACGGTAGTCCCGACAGCCGCCAATATAAAATATTATGCCCGCATTGTAAAAGAAAAGGGCATACTGCGGAATCTTATTTCCACGGCAACGAATATAATCTCTGAAAGTTATGATGTGGAGGGTGAGGTAGAGAAGATACTGGACAGGGCAGAGCGCATGATATTTGAGATATCCTCAAATAAGGTAGATGAGAATTTTGCCCCTATTAAAGAGGTGATAAAGAATAGCATAGAGACCATAGATAACCTCTATCAGAAGAAGGCGCATGTGACCGGTATAGCCACCGGGTTCAGCGATCTGGATAATCTTACAGCAGGGCTGCATCCTTCTGATTTAGTAGTGATAGCAGGACGGCCGTCCATGGGGAAGAGTGCTCTTGTAACCTCTATTGCAGAACATGTCGGCGTGACGGAGAAGAGGCCGCTTGTTATCTTCAGCCTGGAGATGTCAAAGGAACAATTGGTCCAGAGGATGCTCTGTTCTCATGCGCGGGTAAACGCACACAATGTCAGGACAGGTTTTCTCTCTCAGTCAGATTGGCCCCGGCTTACAAATGCCGCAGGCAGATTGTCGGAGGCTCCTATATTCATAGACGATACGGCAGGGCTTTCTGTCCTGGAACTGAGGGCAAAGGCAAGAAGATTAAAATCCCAGCAAGATATCCAGTTGATAATCGTAGATTATCTCCAGTTGATGCAGGGCCTGGCGGGTGCCGAGAATAGACAGCAGGAGATATCAGAGATATCGCGTTCTCTAAAGGCCCTTGCAAGAGAACTATCCCTGCCGCTCATAGCAGTGAGTCAGCTTTCAAGGGCAGTGGAGATGCGCCAGGAACACAGGCCTCAGCTTTCGGATCTCAGGGAATCAGGTGCCATAGAACAGGATGCCGATCTGGTGGGGCTTTTGCTCAGGGAAGAATATTATAACCCCACGGAAGAAAACAGGGGTATAGCAGAATTGATTATAGCCAAACAGCGTAATGGCCCTGTAGGGACGATCAAGCTGGCCTTTATAAGAGAATTTGCCAGGTTTGAAAATCTGACATTGGTCGGAGAAGAAACAATAGAATGAAGCAGGGGTTTTGGTTCTTAGCTCATCGCTCATGGTTCATAGCTCATGGGCGTGCCCTATCAAGCCATGAGCTAAACCTGATTGACATAAATTTATATATATGATATATTTGTTATAAATATTACGCACAATGAAGAAAATATTGATGTCCAAAATTTTATATAGTTTTTTTATACTGGCATTATATACAGGGTTTATATCCTCTACTCCTGTCCTTGCCCAACAGGAAGCTACTTCGAAAAAAATCGTAAAATATGTTGATGTCAGGAACAATAAAACTGTTTCCTCTGCTAAGATATTGTCCAAGTTGAAGACAAAACGGGGGGATATTTTCTTAGAGAAGGTAGTTAACGAGGATGTCAAAAGGCTCTACCTTATGGGTTTTTTCAGTGACGTCAGCGTGGATATTGAAAAGACCGAAGGCGGGGTGGGTGTGATATTTGTACTTAAGGAAAAACCTTCCCTCGGGGCAGTCAGGTTTACCGGCAACAGGGCCTACAGGGAGAAAAAACTCAGTACGCTTATAAAGTCAAAGCTGAACGAGTTTGCAGATGAGCGAAAACTTAAGAAGGATGCAGATGCCATAGAGGACCTCTATAAAAATAAAGGCTATCCCTGGGTAGATGTTAGTTATAGGATAGACGTAGATAAGGATACCAATATCGCCACAGCGGTTTTTAATATAAAGGAAGGCCCAAGGGCCGTTGTAAGAAGGATAACTATAATAGGAAACACTGCCTTTAGCGACAGGCGTCTCAGAAAGGTCATGAAAAGCAGGACAGCAGGATTTTTTAGGTCCGGTGTTTACAAGAAGGATCTCCTGGATGACGACATGGACCGGCTAAAGTATTTTTATAAGAGGGCGGGTTTCCTAGATCGGAAGAGCGTCGTGTAGGGAAAGAGTGTAGATCTCGGTGGTCGCCGTATCA
>CAJVXD010000047.1 GCA_913009675.1 uncultured bacterium
TTCTGTTCCGAACATTTAAGATTGATTAGGCCTCCGATGGTGATAAAGGGAGAGCACCTTAAATTGTGGTTTACGGATGGTGTTAAGAATTTTGAGGCAATTGGCTTTGGCCTGGCCAGAAATAGCGATATCGGCACCATCCTTAAGAAATCTACCGAATTTAATCTCGCCTACAGCGTCTCTTTTAATTCCTGGCAGGGGGTAGATAGCATCCAGTTAAAGATCAAGGACATCAAGCCTTCAGCGTAAAATCTTAAACCTTCTCTACCTTGCCGGCCTTGATACAGGAAGTGCAAACCTTTATTCGTCTGGTGGCCCCTTTTTGAATCACTCGAATGGTCTGTAGATTTGGGAGGAATCGTCTCTTCGTTATCCCCGTTATTTTTTTACCTACGCCTCCCTTTTTCTTTGCAAGACCTCTCCTGGCAATTGTCCTTCCGGCCATCGGTCCTTTCCCGCAAATCGCACATATTCTAGACATACTCAACCTCACTTTTTATATTGAATTAGTGACAAAATAATAGCATAATATAAAGGACTATGCAAGAGAAAATTAAACAGGCCTATAAATTACTGGATGCCTGCAGGCTTTGTCCCAGGGAGTGTGGTATAAATAGAGTCAAGGGTGAGCTTGGCTTTTGCAGGGCAGGTCTTCTGCCTATGGTTTCAAGTTTCCATCCACACTTTGGGGAGGAACCTCCGATTTCCGGGTCTAGAGGTTCGGGTACTATCTTTTTTACGCAGTGTAACTTAAGGTGCGTGTTTTGTCAAAATTATCCTATAAGCCATATGGGTGAGGGGAGAGAGGTTAGTATAGAGGAGTTAGCAGCTACGATGTTGAGATTACAAGGTCAAGGCTGTCATAATATAAATCTCGTTACCCCTACACATTATACACCTCAGATATTAGAAGCGCTAATTCTGGCGAGACAGAGAGGTCTAAACATACCTATGGTTTATAATTGCGGCGGCTATGAAGGCGTGGAAACGCTGGATCTCCTCGAAGGAGTAGTCGATATATATATGCCGGATATGAAATATTCAAATAGTAAAGCTGCAGAGCGGTTTTCTTCTGCGCCGAATTATTTCGAGATCTCCAAAAAGGCAGTGAAAGAGATGTATGGGCAGGTAGGCGATTTAAAGATAGAAAAGGGCATTGCCATAAAAGGCCTTTTAATAAGACACCTTGTTCTGCCTGATAATCTTGCCGGGAGCGAGGCAATATTTGATTTTATAGCGGAGGAACTGTCTCCTCAGACTTATGTTAATATCATGGCACAATATTACCCCTGTCACATGGCCCTTAGATTCCCCGAGATCTCAAGACGCATTACCCATCGGGAATATATAGATACATTGAAACTTGCAAAGAAGAAGGGTCTTTCAGGCGGCTTTAGGCAGGTCCTGGCTACTATTAACAGGAGTAGGATACCTGAATGGACAGAGGATCTTAGAGATCCATGAGAAACTTATTCGAGGTTAAACCTCGAATAAGTCCGGAGAAAGTTTAACTATACGATATGAAAGACCTATCCATTTCCGCAAGATATATCAAGGGTGTAGGACCAAGCAAGTTAAGGCTTTTGAACCGACTTGGGATAGAGACCATAGAGGATCTTTTGTATTGTTTTCCAAGGCGTTATGAAGACAGAAGCAAGATAAAAAAGATAGGTGAATTGAGGTGTGGCAATCTTGAGACTATGAAGGTTAAGGTGCTTACATTTGGGGAACGCAGGACTAGAAAGGGGATGAGTATATTTCAGTTGGCTGTAGGGGATTCTACGGGTGTAATTCATGCAACCTGGTTTAACCAGCCGTATATGAAGGATAGATTTAAGACGGGTCAGGGACTTATTCTCTATGGAAGGGTAGAACGGCGCCGTACCTGTTTGCAGGTCAATAATCCAGAATACGAAATACTCACAGGCACAAAAGAAGACTCTGTACACATGGGAAGGATCGTACCGATATATCCCCTCACTGAAAGTCTAAACCAGCGCTGGTTTAGGAATGTCATGAAATTCGTAGTGGATAATTATGCAGGCAGTATTGTGGATATGTTACCGTATGGCATAAGGGTAAGGAATGATTTGATGCTTCTTAAGGGCGCAATACGCAATATCCACTTTCCTGTCAGTGAGATTGTCTTAAAAAAGGCAAGGCGCAGGCTCATATTTGACGAATTTTTATTGCTGCAGGTAGGCATTGCCCTGAAACGCGCCAGGGTTAAGATAGATTTAAATGGTTGTTCGCACGACACTGGGGGTTCATTGATAGAGAGTTTTAAAAAAACCTTACCATTTAAGTTTACCAATAGTCAGCTTAAAGTAATCAGAGAGATAGAACAGGATATGAAAAGTTCTAAACCAATGAACAGGCTTCTTCAGGGAGATGTAGGGAGCGGGAAGACGGTAGTAGCATTGTATGCACTTATACTTGCAGTGCAGGGCAGATATCAGGCAGCGTTGATGGTCCCTACGGAGATACTGGCAGAACAGCATTATAGAAATATAACCGGATTAGTGCAGGATATGGGCGTGAAGACAGTCCTATTGTCAGGCGATCTAAAGACAGAAGAACGTGCCCGGCGAATGCATATGATAGAGCGGGGTGCGGTGGATTTGATTATAGGGACACACGCACTTATCCAGGAGGGGGTGCATTTTAAGAGGCTTGGATTGGCAGTTGTCGATGAACAGCATAAATTCGGGGTCATGCAAAGGGCTTCATTAAAGTCAAAATCCACTAATCCGGACATACTTCTCATGACAGCCACGCCGATACCAAGGACACTGGCCCTGACCGTATACGGAGATCTGGATGTATCTATCATAGATGAGTTGCCTCCCGGCAGAGGAGACATAAAGACGCTCTATTTTGAGGAAAAAAACAGGAGGAAGGCATATCTCATTATGGCTGAACAGGTAAAGATTGGCCGCCAGGCATATGTCGTTTACCCGATAATCGAGGATTCAGAAAGGTCTAACCTGAGGGCAGCAACAAAGATGCACAGGGAGTTGGTTAATATGTTCCCTGATTTGAGGATAGGCCTTTTGCATGGGAGGATGAAATCTAAAGAAAAAGAGAGAATAATGAGAGATTTTAAAGAAAAGAATATCGATATCCTGGTTTCGACAGTCGTTGTAGAGGTTGGATTGGATATACCCAATGCCTCTACAATGGTTATAGAGCATGCCGATAGGTTCGGTTTAAGCCAGCTTCATCAATTAAGAGGCAGGGTAGGCAGGGGGAGGTTTACCTCTTATTGTATCCTGGTAGGAGACCCTAAAAGCGATGATGCGAGAAGGCGTTTGAATGTTATGCTTAAGACCCAGGATGGTTTTGAGATAGCAGAGGAGGACCTGGAAATAAGAGGACCCGGGGAATTTTTTGGGACAAGGCAACACGGCCTTCCAGGCTTGAAGATAGGGAATATTGTAAGGGATAGAGGTATTATGGAGCTTGCCAGGACCGAGGCATTCGAGCTGGTCAAAAAGGACAGGTTTTTATGTGCCCCGGAAAATAGGTTTATACGGGGGACCGTTAAGAAGAAATTTAGCATGAAGGACTTAGAACTATCCGCGGTAGGGTAACTTTAATTATGAAGATAATTGCAGGCAGATTTAAGGGTAGGAGCATACATATGCCGAATGGCATCAGGCCCACTTCAGAAAAGGTGCGGGGGGCCTTGTTTGAGATATTAAAAGGTCGCATAGAGGGGGTGAGTTTCCTGGACCTTTATTGTGGGAGCGGTGCAATAGGCATTGAGGCGCTTTCCAGAGGCGCCAGGGAGGTCAGCTTCGTAGATAATAGACGTAGCTGTATAAAAACGCTAAAGAAAAATCTAAGACGCCTGGAGATATTAGGCCTATATAATATAAATATATATATTGAGAACGTAATAACGTCGCTTAAGAAGTTTAATAGGAAAAAATCCATGTCTTTTGACATTATTTTCCTCGATCCCCCTTATTATAAGGATATTGCCAAAAATACCTTGATAGCCATTTCCAATTGTGATATACTGACTCCCAATGCTTTACTAATTATAGAGACGTACAAAAAAGAAGACTTGCCTGAGAGCTCAGGTTCATTGGGAAGGGTTTGTACTTATAGATACGGCGATACAAAGTTGGAGTTTTTTAATAGAATTACCACGAAGCATCGCTGAATGAGGCCGATTGATATGAAAAAGGTAGTTGTCTATCCCGGTAGTTTTGACCCCGTGACATACGGGCACCTGGATATTATTAAAAGGGCGCTTAAGATATCTGATAAGGTGGTTGTTGCAGTTGCACACAATATGGATAAAAAGCCTCTCTTCGATGTGTCCGAAAGGGTCAGGTTGCTTAAAAAGGCCTTGAAGGGCAGTGAAAGGGTTGAGGTAGATGATTTTGACGGGCTTGTTGTGGATTATGTCAAAAGAAAAAAGGCCTCGGTGGTTATCAGGGGCCTTCGTATGATTTCGGATTTTGAATATGAATTTCAGATGGCACTGACCAATAGAAAGCTTGCGAGCGATATCGAGACGATATTTATGATGCCGTCAGAGTCTTATTCATACCTATCTTCAAAATTGATTAAAGAGGCTGCCTTTCTCGGTGCGAATCTAAAAGGGTTTGTGCCTCCTTTTGTTCAAAAGGCAATCAGGAAAAAGGTAAGAAAAGGATAGCTATGGAATTTATAGAAAAGATATACAGACGCGCGAAAGAGACGAAAAAAAGAATACTCTTTCCAGAAGGAGAGGAGTTGCGTGTCTTAAAGGCGGTCCATCTTATACTGCAGCATGGCATATGTCTTCCTCTTCTCATAGGGAATCCTGGCAGGATAACAAAGATCTGCAGGGATAAAGGGATAGATTTAAAAGATACGGAGATTATAGACCCTGGAGATTATAAATATATCGAGAAGTATATAGCGCTCTATTGCGATATTAGGAAACGTAAAAATGTAAGACCTGAGGACGCACAAAAGTTGATTATACAAAATCCTGTTTTTTATTCGGCCCTTGCCGTGCGTTCGGGAGATTCAGATGGCTTTGTAGCAGGCGCATCAACCACTACTCGTGATGTTGCAAAGGCAGCCATCTATTGTATAGGTGCTGCTGGGGATGCAGAGACGATTTCAAGCTCTACGATCCTTATAGTTTCTGATAAGACCATTGGTTCAAATGGGGTTTTTATATATGCCGATGCAGGCATTATCCCTCTTCCTACAGCGGAACAATTGAGAGATATTGCAATATCTTCTGCCGGGATGGCGAGACTACTCCTGGATGACGAGCCCAGGGTAGCAATGTTGAGCTATTCCACAAAAGGCAGCGGTGGCTCAGGTAGGAGCATAGAAAGGGTTCGTAATGCAACGAGGATGGTTATTGAAAAAGAGCCGGGATTACTTATAGATGGAGAGATACAGGTTGACTGTGCGGTAGTTCCAGAGGTAAGCGAAAGAAAGGATCCTGAGAGCAGGATAAAAGGCAGGGCGAATGTTTTTATATTCCCGGACCTTGACGCGGGAAATATTTCCTATAAGTTGACAGAACGCATAGCAAAGGCCTATGCTATCGGACCCATCCTTCAAGGTCTTAAAAGGCCCGTCAGTGATTTGTCCCGAGGCTGTAATACAGAGGATATAGTCAATGCAGCCGCTGTGATAGCTATAAAGGCACAGGAAAGTGTAAAGTGCGAAGCGTTAAGTCTTTAGCTTGAACTTAGCACATAAGGCGTAACACCTATGGAGATACTCGTACTCAATAGCGGCAGTTCTTCAATAAAATACAAGCTCTTTGATATATCGGGTCATGAGGAGAGACTGTTAGATAAAGGTTTTGTCGAACGGATAGGCGATAAGATCAAAGACCACAGGGAAGGTTTAAATATTATATTGGACAAAATGGATACGAAGATCGAGGCTGTGGGCCATAGGGTTGTTCATGGCGGAAACGTGTTCAAGGTCTCTACTGTAATAGACGCCAGGACGATAGAGATAATAGGGGAATTTAGCGAATTAGCGCCACTACATAATCCGCCCAGCCTTTTGACAATAAGCGAGTCCATGAAGATCCTTCCTGATATACCGCATGTGGCAGTATTTGACACCTCTTTTTACCAGGAGATGCCAGCACATGCATATATATATGCGATACCTTATAGGCTTTATGAGCAATATAAGATCCGCAGATATGGTTTTCATGGGACATCTCATAGATATGTAGCAGGCCAGGCAGCCGGCATCCTAAAAAGGCCAATAAGCGAGCTATGTATTATTACTTGTCATCTGGGGAATGGGTGCAGTATTACCGCCGTAAAATCCGGTAGGGCCATAGATACCAGCATGGGTTTTACGCCTTTAGAAGGGCTTGTCATGGGTACTTGTTCAGGAGATATAGACCCGGCCATCATACCATATATTATGGAGAAAGAGAATATAGATGTCGATGCTGCGATGGATCTATTGAATAAGAAAAGCGGTCTTTTAGGTATCTCTGGTATAAGCAACGATATGAGGGAACTTATAAAGGCAAAGGATACCGATAAAAGGGCAAGGTTCGCCATCGATATATTTTCATACAGGATAAAAAAATATATAGGATCTTATACGGCCATAATGGGCAGGGTGGATGCAGTGGTTTTTACAGGGGGGATAGGGGAGAACCAACCCGAATTGATGAAAGAAATATGTCATGATGTAGTAGCGCACGATGTAAAGGTACTCATTATTCCTACGGATGAAGAATTGATGATAGCCCGGGATACGTATAGTATAGTTAAAGGTTGAGGTTAAGGTTGAGGTTGAGGGGACATGAAGATATATGTAGATGAGATACCTCCGGAAGGTCTCGAGCTTCAAGGACAGATTGAACCTCGGAAGATAGCCTTGGGATTAAAATTAGCAAGCATAAGTTTTACTAAATCAATAGATGTCAAGGCAAGGGTCTCAAGAACAGGGGATGAGGTCTTTGTGGATTTGAGCTTAAGGGCACACGTTGAATATAGATGTAGCCGTTGCCTTGCCAAGATACAGGATGTTTTAAAAAAACATTTTAATGTAAACCATGAAGCTGGACCTGGAGATATCCTGGAAATAGATGAGGACATAAGACAGGAAATGATCCTGGATTGCCCCATGAAGGTTGTGTGTAGGCCTGATTGCAAGGGATTGTGCCCGAACTGTGGACAAAATCTTAATATAACAGGATGTGAATGCACCAAGGATAAGAGAGAATGGAGCATAGGGAGCAGGCGCTTAAACCTGTAATCTTGTATTCTGCAATCTGTTCTCTCTGAGCTACGAAAGGAGTGAGGTAATGCCGTTACCGAAACGAAGACATTCCAGTTCAAGACAAGGCAAGAGAAGAGGAGAACAAAAAATACATATTCCGAGTATCTCTGTGTGCCCGAATTGCAAAGCCCCAAAATTATCGCACAGGGTGTGTCCTGTATGTGGTTTTTATAAAGGCAGGCAGGTTGTGCAGGTGAAGAAGAAGGAGAAAAAAGAGAAAAAATGAAAATCCTGAATTCCAATGTTCTAGACCCGATGTTTTGGGATTTAGAAAATTAGAATTTGTTTAGAATTTAGATATTAGGATTTTGGATTTTAAGAGAGGTTATATATGATCAAGATTGCCCTTGATGCCATGGGTTCTGATAATTCTCCCTCACTGGATGTAGAAGGTGCAGTCCTTGCAGCTAGAGAATTTAAGTATGAGATTATCCTTGTAGGTAAAAGAGAGTTCATAGAAAAAGAGCTGGAGAGATATAGACCCATCCCCCCTAACCTATCTATATGTCATGCCTCCGAGGTTATAGGCATGCGCGAGCAGCCTGTGCTTAGCGTAAGGAGAAAAAAACAATACTCTATAGTAATGCTTGCAAACCTTGCAAAAGAAAGAGAGGTAGAAGCCGTAGTCAGCGCGGGGAATACAGGGGCAATGGTATGCGATGTTACGAAGATCGGA
>CAJVXD010000048.1 GCA_913009675.1 uncultured bacterium
TGTTACCGTACATGATGACTGGTTGCCGATGCACAACAGAGAAGTGCTCTCTTGTTGATCAAAGGTGTATTTTTTTTTTTTTTTTTCTTGTTTTTTGTTTGTTTTGTTTGTTTTTTTTTTTCAAGCAGAAGACGGCATACGAGATATATCAGTGTGACTGGAGTTCAGACGTGTGCTCTTCCGATCTCTATCTTATAGACGACGTCGCGCTCCCTCACCTTTGATTTAACCTTAAGCCCTATCTCCTGGCCAACAGAAGCCTTGGTTATGGGGACACGGTCTATCTGGATAGAACCCACCTTCTCCTTGAAATCACTGGTGTGGCCTTTGATAATAATCGTATCGCCTACAGAAAGCGAGCCCTTTGTCATCTTTACAACGGCTGCCTCAACATGCGGGAAATAATGCGTTACCACCCCTACCTCTTCCAGTGATGCGCCGGCAGGGATGCTTGTCGTCTTTGAAACCCTTTTCTTTGATTTCCTTATTCCCTTCTTTGCCTTTCGGGTTGTCTTTTTCTTTTTAATGCGCACGAGGGGTCTTTTCTTTTTTTTCGATACCGGTCTTTTCCTGGTTTTGCTTCCAGCCTTCCTGCTTTTCTTTTTCATAGCCACCTCCTATCTTATATGGTCGATGAACCATATCAGATACCCTTATCGTTGTCTAATGGTTCAGGCCTCACATACAGGGGCATCGATTTAGTGTACAAAAATTCCCGGAACATCCTGCTATAGCTGGTCCAGTTAGAGTCATCATCGGCATAGTTAGCGGCGAAACAATTAAAGCCGTTGATCTTTGCATCAAGATTATCTATGTGATGCATGATAACCGCCTCGAGGCACATGGGCCTTTTGGGCGAACCCCATTCATGTTCCCCGTGGTGGCTGAGGATGATGTGCAGAAGAAGATCCCTTAGATCCTCGGGAAAACCCGGGATGTTGGATATCTTTTTTTCGACAAGATTCACGCCAAGGACGATATGGCCCACAAGCCTGCCTTTATCCGTATAATAAAAACTCCTCCGGCATGACAACTCTTCTATCTTACCTATGTCATGTAATATTACGGCACTCATCAGGAGTTCAGCCTTTATGCCGGGGTACTTGGATATCAATGTCTTTGCCAGGTCCAGAGAAGAGAGGGTGTGTTCCAGCAGCCCTCCTAAATAGGCATGGTGAAAATCCGTCGCAGCCGGGGACCTTTTGAAGCTATCCGCTATAGCCTTATCTGAAAAAATATTATCCAACAATCTCCTGAGGTAAGGGTCCGTTATCTTTCCTATCTCGGACAACAGGGAATCGAACATTACATTGCAGTCTCTTTCACTGACCGGGACAAAGAGAGAGATGTCCGTGTCTTTTTCTTCCTTTTTTTCAATCGAATCTATGTTCAGTTGAAGAAAACCATTGTAGCTTTCTACAAAGCCCTTTATCCTTATAAATCCATCTACCCCGAAGGAATCAAAAAGCCTTTTATCTGCAACCCACTTATTGCCCTTTATCATACCGGTCCTATCGGAAAGCTGAAGGAAGATATAGGAAGAACCCTTTCTCGTCTTGTTAAAAGACCTTTCTTTTACGAGATAGACGCCGTCTATCCGCTCGCCTTCCTTAAAGCTTCTAATAAATCTGTGGGTGGGTCTTTCCATACGATTAGATTATATACCTATCTGTTCGGCTTTTGCATAAAAAATCTTTATATTTTTCAAAACCTCATCAGGGCTATCTACAACACGGAATATATCGATATCGCCCTTCTCTATGCGCTTCTCGGCCAACATGGCCTTCTTCATCCAGGCGATAAGGCCTCTCCAGTATTCCTTCCCAACGAGTATAACAGGGAACCTTCCTATCCTCTTTGTCTGTATAAGGGCAATGGATTCGAAGAATTCGTCCATGGTTCCGAACCCTCCGGGAAATATGACAAAGGCCTTTGCATATTTTACAAACATAACCTTGCGGCAGAAAAAATATCTGAACTCCAGGAGCCTTGTCACGAATCTATTTGCCTTCTGAATTACAGGCACTCCTATATTTAGCCCTATAGAGAGCCCGCCTACTTTTTTGCTTCCCTTGTTGGCTGCCTCCATGATACCGGGGCCTGCACCTGTGATTATGCCATAACCATCTTTAGCGAGAAGGGCTGCTGTCTCTTCGGCCAGTTTATAATATTTGTCTCCGGGCCTTGTATGCGAGGAACCAAATATAGTAACGGCGGGTCCTATCTTGGATAATTCATCGAAGCCTTCCACAAACTCTGACATAATCCTGAATATGCGCCATGGATCCCCTGTTGTAAAATCATAGTCTCCTGTCATTCGAACCTCCCCTGTATCTCCACCGGTTTATTCATATAATCGCTGAAGTCAACCTCCCCTGTAAGCTCTTGTTTAACCATGCGTATGCGATCGGCTATGTATGGATGAGAGCGGTAGCTGGAATATGGCCTTATGGGGGTTTCTCTGTTAACCTCCTGCAGGGTCTTAAGGAAACTTATCATGGCCCTGGGGTCAAAACCAGCCTTTTTTAAATACCTTAGGGCTATCCTGTCGGCAAGGGCCTCGTCTTTCCTTGAATACGACACGGCGAGCTGGCCTAATGCCGCATCTATCCTCCCCGCCTCCTGCACGTTTGAACGCGTAACAATCATCAATATCTGGAGTATGCTATAGCCTATCCCTCCCTGCAGACGCTTTATAGAATGCCTTGCTACTACATGCGCTACCTCATGGGCAATCACCGCAGCCAATTCGTCGTCGCTCTTAACCTTTTCCACCAGGCCTCTAAAGATATATATGTAGCCGCCGGGCAAGGCAAAGGCGTTGACATCATCCCTATCTATCACAGTGAAGGTATAATTGACCTCTTTCCTGTCAGAGACAGCCGCTATCCTTTTACCGATCTCTCTAACGCGCTGCGTCATAAGTGGGTCGGGGTCCAGTTTGATCTTGGGATTCCTTTCGATCTTCTCTGCGATATTCCTGCCCATATTGATCTCTTTTTCAGTGCTGACAAACATAATATCCTCTTTGCCTGTTGCGCTGTTATATTCCTGGTTTGCGCACCCCGCTAAGTAAACCCCCGTAACCACAATAAGCAGAAAAGATACGGTCCTCATATAGAATAAGTTTATGTCAAAAAACCCTGCCCGTCAAATATAATCTTTGTATTATTATTTAAGTATTATCAAGACGGTGCCGAGGACAAAAAATAGCGCCGCAGTGGAAAGCTTAACCGCCCCCAGGTGCCTCTCCATAAACCTTGAAAAGTTCTTCGAGGTCGCACCGAAAAGCCCGAGGAGAAAAACCACTATTAATGGGATGATGAAAAGGAGGTTGTAAAGGATGAGGTATAATAATGCGGATATCTTCTTGTCGGGTATCTTGAGCACAAATGCTATTGTCGGAAGATAGACCTGGCCTGTGCAAAATGATTCCAGTATCGAAACCATAAATCCCGCCGTAAACGCAATCCAGATAATCTTAAAAAAGCGCCTCTTTCTTTCCTTCCGGCCGGGTCTGAATTCCGTCCCTATTACTGAATGTATCCTGTTCTTAATGAACTGCGGTAACTTTAATATAATGTCCTTTGTGTCCTTCTTCGTTCTGAATCTAAGATAGTCTATAATGCTTAATGCGCCTAACAAAAATGCAAGCGACCCTATCGTTAGATTGATAAAATTCGCAACATGGCCAAAGGCGCTCATGGAGCGCAGGAATCTAAAGATACCCAACCCTATCAGTAGATATGCAATAAAGACGGCTATCGTAAACGAACTGCCTGCGAAAAACATCTCGCTTTTCCTATAGCCGGCAAACGCAAGAAACGAGATAAAAAATACAATCGTCGTAAAGGCACATGGATTTATCCCGTCCAAGAGCCCCGCTGCCATAACGGCTAATATGTTGAAGGATTCAAATCTGGACAACAGGAGGCTGCCGCCCGGCGGCTGATAGTCAACGGCATTAAAATCTATATCTTCGTTTTTTTTTACCCCGACCGGCGCCTCCAGGGCCTTCTGTATAATCCCGTCCAGCTTAGAGGCGATATTTTCCTTACCCATCAAGATGTATGTTGAAACAACGACCTCCGGCACGTAGCCGCCGTTCTTAACCTTGTATAATTTCTCAAACCTCGCCATCTGTTCATAATTTTTTAAGATACTCACATCCTTGCGCTCCACCACAATCTTATCGCCGTATTTCTCCTCGATACCAGGCAGAACATTCTTTTCCACCTCCATGCATGCCCTGCAGCCCGGTGAAAAAAATACAAAGACCCTTAAGGGCCGTTCCGCCGCCAGCCTTTTTATATACAAGGGGACGCCTTTTTTTATCTTTTTTAAATCCGGCATCCGGGCGATAAGTCTTTCCATGACCTTGTCGCCGTCATATGTTGCATCCAATGGGGTTGATTCCCAGCCGTATGAATAAACCCTTCCATTCTCTACCTCCAGATCAAGCCTCCCTATCTTCCTTGAATGATATACGGTAGGCATGACCAGGGTATTGCCTACCTTGACGGGTTCCTGGCTCTTGGTGTCCCAGTGCCCGCTCAGTATCACATCAATACCCTGTATGGCCTTTGCCAGTTCTATAGAATACGGCAGGCCAAGATGGCCCAGGACAACAACAATATCCGACTTTGATCTTATCTCAGGGATAAATCTAGAGACCGCTTCTTTGTTTGGGATTATATCCAGCCTCTTAGAGTTTATTATGTAGCGTTCGTTCACAAGCCCTATGATCCCTACCCTTAAACCGTTTTTCATTCTTTTTATAACATATGGCTGGAAGAAAGGCTTACCCGTGCGCTTATCTATTATATTAGCAGATATAAGAGGAAAAGAGAGCGACGATGTAGCTTCTTTAAGGAATACCTCTCCCAAGATAAGGTCACTTTCGCCGACATTCATCGCACTATACCCCATCATCTCCATTGCCTTAAAGGAGATAAAGGCCTTATCCGATATCTCTCTTCTGTCAAAGCCTGGTGTGAGAAGGGGCAGGACATCTCCGACGTCAAGAAGCAAAAGATCGTCTGTCTTCTTTTTAACCTCGTTTATATATTTAGCCCTTCTGGGCAGACCCCCAAAATCTTCTTTCGGACAGTGGCAGTTTTCTATCTCGCCGCGCATATCTCCTGAAAACACAATGGTAAGTTTCCGGGATTCTGCAAGGCAGGGCTGCACAAAAAACCCAACTGCCAGAAGTAAAAATATTAAAATTATCTTATATCTTGCCATAGTATGCACGCATCTTATAACTAAAAATTATATCATAAAAAGGCCCCGAACAAAATCCTTATCTAAAGTTTTCCATTCAGGGCCTCTCTCCCAAAAAGACCAGCAGATCTAAATAAACTTACTTACATCACTTCTATGATAGGTATCGGCTCTGCGTTAACCGTAGCCACAAGCGTATCGACTGACTTATTGCATTCCGTACCTGAATCATCTGTAACTGTCAAAACAACCTTATAGAGACCTATGTCTTTATATGCATGCTTTACAGTGGCCCCTTTTGCTGTCTCTCCGTCGCCAAAATCCCAGCTATAGGTTAAATTGTCCTTGTCTGAATCGTAAGATTTCGTGCCGTCAAACTGGACCTCATCTTTTACGCATATTACAAGGTCGCCCCCGGCCTTTGCCACGGGAGGGGTATTTACATTTACGTAATGCACCTTTGTTGCGCCTGAACAATTCGAATTCTTCCCGTCGTCAACAAATAGCGTCACCTTGTATAACCCTCCTTTTGTGTAACTGTGTTTTAGCTCTGACCCGCTTCCCGTCGTGCCATCTCCAAAATCCCAGGTAAAGGTCAGCTTGTCTTTGTCAGGGTCAGAAGACTTGGTCGCATTAAAGACTATGTCTTTATCTACGCATGAACTATCCTTTGCCGCAAGGTCTGCCTCAGGGGCAGAATTTACCTCTACCTGTATTATCTGAGAGGTCTTCGAACATTGCATCCCGCTATTGTCATCCACGCTAAGCTTTACCTTGTAAAGTCCGCCTTTTGCATAAGTGTGCGAAACCTCTTTACCCTTAGCCGTTTCTCCGTCGCCGAAATCCCATGCATAATTGAGGGTATCTCCGTCCTTGTCATAAGAACCGGCTGCGTCAAAATTCGCCTTCTTTGACAGGCATATCTTTTGGTCTTGTCCTGCATCAGCAAAAGGTGCCCTGTTTAGCTTGACGAGTTTTGTATCTCTTGCCTTATTGCATTCCGTATCTGTCCCGTCCGTTACCAGGAGTTTTGCTACGTATTCTCCGCCCTTTTCATATCTGTGCGTAACTACCTTGCCCTCCGCTGTTTGTCCGTCGCCGAAATCCCACACATAAGTCAGGTCATCGTTATCCGCATCCTTTGACTTCGAAGCGTCAAGGATAACCTCAAGCGGGTTATCGGGATTTTTTTCACACAATATAAAATCGCCTCCTGCATCTGCAACAGGCGGGGTATTTACCGATACATTCAATTTATCTGTACCTGTATCGCACATGGTCCCTGAATCATCTGTTACGGTAAGCGCAACAAGATAATCTCCGCCCTTTGCGTATTTATGGCTTACCTTTATGCCTTCCTTTGACTCCCCGTCGCCGAAATCCCATTTATAGGTCAGTTTATCCCCTGGGGTGTCGCTGGATTGGCTGGCATCAAATAATATCTCCTTATTGACGCATGTAATCCCCGGCCCTGCCGCCACAGCACATGGCGGTTGATTGACCTTGACCACCTGCTGAGTGGTTGCGTTGTTACATTTTGCCTCTGAATTATCGGTGACAGTCAACTTTACGAGGTATTTTCCCGCGTCTTTATAGGTATGCATTATCCTTATCTGATCGCTGGTAGCCCCATCACCAAAATCCCAGAAATAGGTCATTTGCTGGTTGTCAGGATCGTATGATTTGGAAGCGTCAAATGTAAAACTATTACAGGAAAGTTTTGTACCCTCCCACGGTTTCCCTGGTTTTTCTGGTTTTCCCGGTTTTCCCTTCTGTCTCTTTATGAAGACCATCCTTGGGCCCTTCGCCCCTGCATTAAAAAACACAGGGACCAGTCTTCCTCCCCCTGTGCTTATGTACATTGCCATATTTGCGTGGGGCTGTCTGTCCTTTGTTATCTCATAGACCCATCGCCTTCCGGTATCAGAGGGGGAAACATCGACCTCTGTATCAGCCCACGCCCCCGTGCCTGAACCTTTTACCTTGTAGGATTTGGATGCGCTGATAAGCTCTATCCATCCTCCTGTAGGATCCAGGTCGTAATTGTGTTCGATTATCTTTGAGATGCCGGCAGGGACCGCTGGATAGAGGGCCATCTTTTGACCCCTAATTTCCGATAACCTCAGGGAGAGCTCATAACTAAATGCCTCTGCGGAATCAGGGGATATATCTAAGGAAAACACATTGTTGTCATCTCCCTCCAGGCCTTCAGCCAGTATTTTAAAATACCTAAAACCGCCTATCTCTTCGCCTTTAGAGGCATTAATAGGTGAAAAATGATAATATCTCTTATCATAGTCTTTATCATCTCCGAATGTCTTCTCATCGAGAAGGACCCCCTGATGAAAATCCGGTGCCTCTGTCTCGCTTAGATTAGAAAGGGAAGAATACGCTTTCTTTCCGCCGAAAATAGAAAAACGCGTCTTTGTGTTCCACTTTCCGCTTTTCTCGTCTAGAGCCCCTCCTACATCAGGATCATAAATAGATACCTCTACATTTCCTGTATAGCTATCCGGGACCTTTAAAAATATTACCTGAGGTTTCCCTGTCGTCCCGTAACCCTTCTTACCATCCTTCCCAAAGACATAGAGATATTTTATATTGCTATCCTTTGGCGGGATCTTATAACAAAAACCGCTTTTTACAAAAATAAAAACTCCAACAGCAGCTAACACCATTACTAATGTCAATGTACTTATTCTTCTGAACATGCAGCACCCCCTTATT
>CAJVXD010000049.1 GCA_913009675.1 uncultured bacterium
AAGGGAAGGGTGGGCCTTACCTGTATGGTGCCTCTCCGTATGGCCCCTGGGAGTGATGTTGCAAACCTTTCTATCCTGGGATATGATCCTCGGAAATATTATTCTGGCCGCAGTCCGTTGGAGGTTGCAAATATCGGCGTAGATATGAAGGATGATGAGGTGGCATTCAGGTGTAATTTTGTAACTGTTTCAGATGATAAACTTGCGGATTATAGCGGAGGTCATATCTCTAGTGAGGAAGCAGGGGCTCTTATCGACGCATTAGATGCTAAGATAGGCACGCAAGATATACGTTTCCTTAGAGGCAAAACCTATAGGAATTCGGTTATATTTAAATGTAAAGACAAAGAAGCATTGAAGAGTTTAATTAAGCTGAAATGCACACCGCCACACGATATCATCGGAAAGAAGATAGATAGGTATTTGCCAAAGGGGACTAATTACGCAAAGGTTATAAAAAAATTAATGGATGATTCAAGGAGTATTCTATCGGGTCATGAGGTGAATAAGGTGCGCGTGGATTTGAAAGAGAATCCTGCAAATATGATATGGCTCTGGGGTCAGGGGACCAAGTCTTTTATGCCGAGATTCTCCGAACTTTATAAAGTGGAGGGTTCTGTTATTTCGGCGGTGGATCTTATCAAAGGTATAGGTAAGATTATCGGATTGAGGGTGATTGATGTGCCCGGCGCAACAGGTTATTACGATACAAATTATTCAGGAAAGGCAGAGGCCGCCCTAAATTCCTTGAAGGACAGGGATTTTGTGTTTGTGCATGTGGAGGCACCGGACGAGGCGGGCCATAATGGTGACCTTAGAGAAAAGATTGCTGCCATAGAGAGATTTGATAAGTTTGTTGTGGGGGAGGTGCTCCGGGGTTTTAAGGGGCGGACTGAGGACTTCAGGATGATTGTGCTTTCCGACCACGCAACGCCTGTATCCTTAAGGACACATTCAAGGGATTATGTCTGCTTTGCTATGTATGGCATGGACATAGAGCAGGATGAGATAGCACATTTTAATGAGAGGGCTGCACGTTCAACCAGGTTTCGTGTCGACCATGGCTATGAACTAATGGAGTTTTTTATAAGATGAAGAGGGCAGCGCAGTCTTTGTCTATGTTCGAGGTTTAACCTCGAACATCTTTTATGAGATAGCCCCATGGAGCGGCAGTATCAGGAATAAGATTTTCTGGTCTTGCCAAAACTTAGGGAAGAGATTGTGAATTCGCTCGTAATTATTCTGGGTTCAATTGTTTTTCTTGGAGCCGGGTATTTTTTCTATGCCAGGATAATAGAGAGATTTTTTGAGATAAACCCCGCCAATGTCACCCCTGCTAATAAATATCGTGACGGAGTCGATTATGTGCCTGCCAGAAATTGGTTGATCCTCTTTAGCCATCATTTTGCCAGTATAGCCGGAGCCGGCCCTATAGTAGGACCTATTATAGGAGTGGCTATATGGGGCTTCTGGCCGGCGCTCTTATGGATTGTTTTTGGGAGTATATTCATGGGGGGTGTGCATGATTTTGCCGCCATAGTGATCTCGATAAGGTACAGGGCAAGGTCTATCGCAGACATAGCAGAGGACGTAATCTCAAGAAGGGCAAAGTTAATCTTTTTGGGTTTTGTGTGGCTTACGCTTGTGCTTGTCATTGCGGTATTCGCCTCTATATCAGCGAGGACATTAACAACGAACCCTGAAACAGTAATACCCAGTTTCGGGCTTATAGCCGTAGCTCTCCTGGTGGGGTTTATGCTCTATAGGCTAAAGACAACTATTTTTAAGGCCACCATGATAGGGCTTTTTCTACTTACAGTTTGTCTTATCCTGGGTGATATATTTCCCGTTAGACTGGGTGCAAGTTCGGTTCAGTTGTGGTGTATTGTGCTATTGATATACGCCTTTATTGCCTCTGTAACGCCTGTCCATATGCTATTACAACCCAGGGATTATATTTCAAGTTTTCTTCTTTATTTCGGGATTGGCGCAGGTTTAATAGGGATTATATTAACGCATCCGGTCGTAAAGGTTGCTTCATTTGGCGGCTGGAACCCGGGCGGTTCTAACTGGCTTTGGCCAATGCTTTTTGTGACTGTTGCGTGCGGTGCAAATTCAGGTTTTCATGCCCTGATCTCCAGCGGTACCACCTCAAAACAACTGCCTAACGAGCGTTTTGCTAAGCGCATAGGTTACGGCGGCATGATATTGGAGGCATTTTTGGCAGTGCTTGCACTTTTAGCGGTAAGTGCAGGACTCAGTGCCAGCGGGTTACACGGCATGCTTTCGAAGGGTGGCCCTGGCCCGATAGCTGCATTTGGAAAAGGATACGGGGTATTGACAGGCCCTCTCCTTTTTGGCAAAGGCGCTCTTGTGGCCATAATGATACTCAATGCCTTTATCCTGACTACCCTGGATACTGCCACGAGGATATGCAGGTATCTTTCAGAAGAACTTTTTAAAATAAAGAATAGATTCTTTTCAACCTTTGTGGTAATATTGACCAGTGGCATACTTGCTTTGACCGGTAAGTGGAGCGAGATCTGGCCTATGTTTGGCGCCAGCAATCAGTTGGTGGGGGCCCTTACATTTATAGTCATATCGAGTTGGCTTTTATCCAGGCACAAAGGCCTGAGGTTTACGATATTTCCGCTCATCTTTATGCTCCTTACCTCAATAGGTGCACTTTTGTATCAGGTCGTAGGTTTTGCAAAGAATGGACAGATAGTGCTAGTGGTTATAGCTATTGTGCTGGTCTTTATGGCCTCTGCAATGGTGTATGATGTGCTGTGCATGGTGAGAAAAAAGGGATTAAGATGTCAGCTTCTTTAATCCAGCGGGGATGAAGACAGTTTCCGTCAATCCGGCAGACAGGATGTTGAAGGACGTTCGGCCAAAAGATATGTTGTTTGTAGGGCCGGGCC
This sequence comes from uncultured bacterium, assembly GCA_913009675.1. Taxonomy (GTDB): domain Bacteria; phylum Omnitrophota; class Gorgyraeia; order Gorgyraeales; family Gorgyraeaceae; genus CAJVXD01. Next base: position 2,925 of record CAJVXD010000049.1, read on the forward strand.
TCACTCTCTTTTATTTTGACAGGCGGTCTTTTTAGTTGTTCGTTGAGGATATGTTTCGCAAAATAAAGAAGCCTTCAACACCCTGCCTGTCGGCTTGACGGACGAACAGGGCTCGTAACAGTAAGGACGCGGGAATCTACATATGATTACACAGGTGGAAATAGAGATCCTCATGTTTTGAAACACCGAGTGTTTTCGTATTTATAAGGTATCAGGGCTGAATCCTGGGTGAGTTGGTTGAGCCCGGTAATATTATGAAAAATTCTTTAATAGTGCAAAAATACGGCGGCAGCTCTGTAGCCAATATAGACAGGATAAAGAATGTGGCCCGGCGGATTGCGAGATATAGAAATAAAGGATACAGGTTAGTCGTGGTCTTGTCCGCCCTTGGAGATACTACAGATGAATTGTTGAAGCTCGCACGCAGGATCACCTCTGCCCCAAGTGAAAGAGAGATAGACATGCTTATATCCACAGGAGAGCAGGTCTCTGTTTCTCTCCTGGCGATGACGTTGCAGAGGATGGCGATTGGTGCAATCTCGTTTACAGGCGGACAGGTAGGTATTATCACCGATTATTCGCATACAAAGGCAAGGATTATAGATGTCAGCGCCGATAGGATAAAAAAGGAATTAAGGAAAGACAGGGTTGTTGTTGTGGCCGGTTTTCAGGGGATCAACCCCGACCATGAGATTACGACCCTTGGCCGGGGCGGCTCAGATATTACAGCAGTGGCCCTTGCCAAGACACTGGGTGCCGGTATCTGTGAGATCTATACGGATGTGGAAGGCGTTTATACGGCAGACCCCAGGGTCGTAACGGATGCCAGGAAACTTTCTTATGTTAGTTATGAAGAGATGCTGGAGCTTGCCTCACTTGGGGCACAGGTTATGCAGGCTCGCTCTATTGAGATTGCAAAGAAATTTTCTATCCCTTTACATATAAGGTCCAGTTTTAATAATAAAACGGGAACTATTATTTCCAAGGAGGTTAAGGCAATGGAAGAGGCCCTCATCAGCGGTGTTACTGTGAATAAAAAAGAGGCAAAGGTGACAATATGCGATGCGCCTGATAAACCGGGCATTGCCGCTGTTATCTTTAAGGAGATAGCCGCCAAGGATATAAATGTTGATATGATAATACAGAATGTCAGCAGGACCGGCTATACGGATCTTTCTTTTACGGTGTCTGTTAGAGAGCTCAATAGGGCCAGGCAGGTAATGAGCGATATAGTTGGGAAGATAGGTGCAAAGGGCGTTACCTATAATAGAGATATAGCCAAGGTCTCTATAGTAGGCGTGGGTATGAAGACACATTCGGGCGTGGCGGCGAAGGTATTTGAGACACTGGCCTCTAAAGGAATAAATATAGATATGATATCTACCTCCGAGATAAAGATATCATGTGTGATAAATAAAAAACATGCAGACCATGCAGTAAGGGCTATCCACAGGGCATTTGGATTAGACAGAGTGCGTAGAGCATAGTGAAGGTTGAGGCTGAGGTTAAGATTGAGGTTTAGGCATAGCGCGTAGGGCAAAGGGTTTTCGTTATGCATCCAGGCGCTTTACGCTATACAAGGGGAATAGTTTATGCGAGAAGTTAAGTTGTACGATACTACATTGAGAGACGGGTCCCAGGGGGAGGGGATTTCCCTTTCCGTGGCCGACAAGGTCAAGATTGCTAAAAAGCTGGATTCGATAGGGGTGCATTACATAGAAGGGGGATGGCCTGGTTCTAACCCAAAGGATATGGATTTTTTTAAGGAGGCCAGGGGGATAAGGTTCAGGAACTCTGAGGTGGTGGGTTTTGGCAGTACCAAGAGACCAAGGCTCAATCCTGCAAAGGATGCAAACCTGCGGGCCCTTGTCAAGGCAGGGACCTCGACAGTTGCGATATTCGGGAAAAGCTGGGACCTTCATGTTACAGGTGTCTTGAAGGTATCATTGCAGGAAAACCTAAGTATGATAAAGGAAACAATAGAATATCTTAAATCAAAAAAGCTGACCGTTTTCTATGACGCTGAGCACTTCTTTGACGGCTATACGAGAAACAAGGATTATGCGTTGGAGACGTTGACCACTGCTGTAAATGCAGGGTGCGATGCACTTATATTATGCGATACAAATGGGGGTATGATAACACATGAGCTGGGCGCCATAGTGAGGGCTATCTCAAGTGAGTTTAATATACCCCTGGGGATACATACCCATAACGATAGCGGTATGGCTGTTGCCAATAGTCTGGCCGCGATAGATTCAGGATGCAGCATTGTGCAGGGGACGATCAATGGTTATGGCGAGAGATGCGGGAATGCGGACCTATGTGTCGTTCTGCCGAACCTCCAATTGAAGATGGGCTATAGCTGCCTTAAGGATGCCAGGATAAGGGAGTTGACTGAGCTATCCAGATATGTCAGCGAGGTCTCTAACATGAAACAACAGGACAGCCAGCCGTTCGTAGGCAGGAGCGCCTTTGCGCATAAAGCAGGTGTGCACATTAATGCCGTGATGAAAGATCCCGAGACATACGAGCACCTCAGGCCTGATATAGTGGGGAACCACAGGAGGATATTGATTTCAGAGCTTTCGGGTAAAACGAGTATTATCTTGAAGGCAAAGGATATGGAGCTGGACCTCTCAAAAGACGACCCGAAGACGAAAAAGATACTCAGGCTGGTGCAAAACCTTGAGAACCAAGGTTACTATTTCGAAGCGGCAGATGCTTCTTTTGAGCTATTGATGAAACGAGCGCTTAAAAGATATAGGCCGTTTTTTACGCTGGAGGGCTTTAAGGTAAGTATCGAAAAAAGGGAAGGGAATGCCCTGATATCAGAGGCGATCATTAAGATCAGGGTTAACAAAAAAGAAGAACACACGGCGGCGGAAGGCGATGGCCCGGTGAATGCACTAGATAATGCGCTGCGAAAGGCATTAAACAAATTTTATCCAACGCTGGCGGGGATGCACCTTTCTGATTTTAAGGTCCGGGTGCTGGATGAAAAGGCGGGTACTGCCGCAAGGGTGCGTGTTCTAATCCAGTCCCAGGACGAGAAATCATCGTGGGGGACGGTTGGCGTATCAGAGAATATTATAGAGGCCAGCTGGCAGGCCTTGACAGACAGCGTGGAGTATAAATTGTTGAAGGATAAAGTTAAATAAAAATCTGAAATCCGGATATCGACCCTTCGACAGACTCGCAATGACATTAATTTAGACAGCCATGAGTTAGACTATGAAAGAAATCCCACCTAGATATAATCCACAAGAACGCGAGCAGGTTATATATTCGAAATGGGAAAAAGAGGGGTTTTTCCATGCCGAACCAAACCCGGGCAAGAAACCCTTTAGCATAGTTATACCTCCTCCCAATGTCACAGGTATTTTGCATATGGGGCACGCCTTAAATAATACCCTGCAGGATATCCTTATCAGATGGAAGAGGATGCAGGGCTTTGTAAGTTTGTGGGTACCGGGGACCGACCATGCCGGTATTGCAACACAGAATGTCGTCGAGAGGAAGCTGAGGGCCAAAGGCAAAAGCAGACAGGAATTAGGAAGAGAGGCATTTGTCCGGGAGGTCTGGGACTGGAGGGAACAGTACGGAAACACCATAATCAGTCAGCTTAAAAGGCTTGGCTCTTCATGTGATTGGCAGCGGACACGTTTTACAATGGATAAGGGGCTTTCAGAGGCAGTGCTTGAGGCCTTTGTCCGGCTTTATAAAAAAGGGTTCATCTATAGAGGCAATTATATTATTAACTGGTGCCCGAGGTGCCAGACTGCGCTTTCAGACGAAGAGGCCCCCCATGTGTCTGTCCACGGGAAACTTTATTATATAAAGTACCCATTTAAGCAGAGGGCAAAGGGGTCCAAGGGTATAGTGGTGGCAACGACCAGGCCTGAAACCATGCTGGGGGATACCGCGGTCGCCATCAACCCGGAAGACCCACGGCACAAGGGCCAAGGCGGGAAGATCGTCATCCTGCCCCTGCTGAAACGGGAACTGCCGGTGATCGAGGACAGTTACGTCGATACCGAGTTTGGCACCGGCGCATTGAAGGTCACTCCGGCACACGATCCCAACGACTATGAAGTGGCGCGGCGGCAGAACCTGCCGATGATCAATATCATCAATCCCGACGGCACGCTCAACGATAGCGCGGGTCCGTACCAGGGGCTGAAAATCCTGCCAGCTCGCAAACGGGTCGTCGCCGATCTGGAAGCTCTCGAACTGGTCGATCAGGTCGAAGACCGAGAAATCGATCTGGCCCATTCCGACCGTTCGAAAACGCCGATCGAACCCTGCTTGGCCGATCAGTGGTTCGTCAAGATGGAACATCTGGCGCAGTCGGCCATGGACGCGGTGAGCGACGCCCGGGTCAAGATCGTGCCGCCGCGCTACGCGCGGGGATACTTGGACTGGCTCAGCGAGAAACGCGACTGGCCGGTCAGCCGCCAGTTGTGGTGGGGACATCAAATTCCGATCTGGTATGCGCCCACCGCCAGCGAGGACGACTTGAAACGCGCCTTCGCCGGACGCGACGACGTGGTCTGGCAGCGCGACGACGAGCACCAGCAGTGGCTCATCTGCGCCCAGGAAGTCGATTTGCCCGAAGACGCGATCGCCGGCCACGAAATCACGCGCGAGGTCGACGTGCTCGACACCTGGTTCAGTTCCGCGCTGTGGCCGCATTCGACGTTGGGCTGGCCCGACAAGACCTCGGAGCTCGACTACTTCTATCCCACCAGCACGCTCATCACGAATCGCGATATTATCACGTTGTGAGATCGGAAGAGCGTCGTGTAGGGAAAGAGTGTAGATCTCGGTGGTCGCCGTATCCTTAAAAAAAAAAGAACAAAATACAAACTTCCGTCCCAATATCCCTCGCCATCACAGCACTCGTCGTGATATCCAGTCCACGACGGCAC
>CAJVXD010000050.1 GCA_913009675.1 uncultured bacterium
GTGTGTGTAGTTGTATGCAGGACACAGAGGCTTAGATTAGTTGTAGACTCTATGATGTTTTTTTTTTAATGATACGGCGACCACCGAGATCTACACTCTTTCCCTACACGACGCTCTTCCGATCTTACAGAGAAATTTAAAAGTCAATTCCTGCATCAGCACTATTTAGGGCACATAATAGATGAAGTTGTAAGAATAGACCGGTTGGATGATAGATTTGAAGTCTTGACTAAAGGGAAAAACAAAATGCTCGCACGTTCACTGATTATAGCAACAGGAATGAAAAGAAGAAAACTCGGTATCCCGGGTGAAGAACGTTTACAAAGAAAGGGGGTCTCGCATAGTTCGGTTCAGGATATAGCTCTCTTTAAAGGTTTAGATGTTGTTGTGATAGGCGGCGGCAACTCCGGGATTCAGACGGCCAATGACTTAAACAGGATGGGCTGTAAAGTCACGCTTGCATCAAAAGGGAAACTGATAGGAGACCGGACAGATATCGATGAGCTTAAAAAAAGTGATAAGATAGAAATATTAGAAGGGTATGATGTTCTTGAAATCCAGGGCAAAGAAAAGGTTGAAGGTATTGTAATTCAGTCTCAGGACATACAGACAAAGAGGCAAATTCTGTGTCGCGGGGTATTCATCCAGATAGGCCTTTTGCCAAATACTGAATTTTGCGATGACCTTGTTGGGTTAAATGAGAAGGGAGAAATAATCATTAATCCTGATTGTTCAACAAATATTGAGGGAATATTTGCCTGCGGGGATGTTACTAATTGTTTCGGAAAAAGAATAGTCATCGCTTCAGGAGAAGGAGCAAAGGCGTGCTTAAGTGTAAAGAAGTATCTTCTACAAAAGGAGGCAAGTCATGCTAAATAGAAAAGATGCATTGACGGTAACTGTACTTTTATCTATCTCATTTATTGTACTCCCTCAATCTTATGGCAGCCAGATGCAGGAGCATGGTGTGGAGGCCGAAAGCACCCATGGTGAAGGTGCAGGCATTTGTCCGGTTATGCACAAGGAAGCATCAAAGGAATACTCCTACGCTTACAAGGGAAAGACTTATTATTTCTGCTGCCCTGCGTGCATAGGGGAATTCAAGAAAAATCCCGATAAGTATATTTCCAGGATTAAAGAAATAAATCTGGAGGCCTTTCAGTTCGGCTTCTCGCCTGATAAAATAACGGTTAAAAAGGGTGATATCGTAAAGCTTGATGCTACTTCGCGTGATGTCACCCATGGCCTTTATATTAAAGAGTACGGTATCAACGTGCGTTTAAAAAAAGGAGAGACTAAGAAGATAGAGTTTGTTGCCGACAAAACAGGAGAATTCGATATCCTCTGTTCTATCTATTGCGGCCGGAAACATCACGATATGAAGGCTAAATTAATAGTAGAAGAATGATGAAAAAGCTCTTACGGGACAAGAAGGATCTGGTAATACTGCTCTTAGGTATCCTTTTTCTTATAAAGATTCCTCAGGGAGGTATTCGATTTGTCTTCTGGGTATTGTCAGGGGTATTAATCGCCGCAGGCTGTGATATACTTATCAAGCGGTTCTTCCTGCATCAGGAGCTTGTTCTTAAAAGCGCCATAATCTCAGGCTTCATTGTTTCCGGCATCCTGGATTATCATCAGCCCTGGTTTATCCTGCTTATCTTTTCTCTATTAGCGATTCTTTCCAAGCATATCATCAGGTTTAAAGGAAGGCATATCTTCAATCCGGCAAACGTTGGACTCCTCGCTGCCTCGCTTTTTGGAATACCCCTTACCTGGAACATCGGATCCAGGATTTATATTACGATAGCTGTGGGCATCTATATTGCTTATTCAATCAGGAAACTGCCGCATATCCTCGGTTTCCTTATTTTTTTTATAGGTCTATTCGTAAGCCAGGGCATAAATCCTTTTTCGCTCATAAGTTGGTTTTTCATCTTTATTATGCTTATAGAGCCAAAGACATCCGGATTCGGTAAGTTGAGGGGATTCATTTTTGGCAGTATCGCGGGCATAGCTTCTTTTGTTATATATAGATTTTCTCCACAGTATGATTTTTTTATAGGCTCTTTGTTTGTCGCGAACTTATTTAATCCTTTATTGGAAAGGATAAAAAAGTAGAAAGGAAGTAAGGCGATAAGAAGAGTCCGGGCACGAGGCCCGTCACTAATAGACAATAAGGAGGTGTTGTTATGGCCGAGAGAGTAAAGGATCCGGTTTGCGGGATGGAGATAGAAAAGGACAGTGCAAAGGGTTCTGCTGAACACATGGGGAAAACATTTTATTTCTGCAGCCCGGGATGCAAAGAAAAGTTTGATTCCGAGCCTATGAAATATATGGAAAAGGCCTAGGAAGGCAGAAGTCAATAAAGCTAGTAAAGACATAGGTCCGGTAATCTATAGTCGGCGCAGTTATCAGCGCCTGTAGATTCCCGGGTCCTTACGGATGTGGCTCTTACGGTTACTCGTCTTGCTCATCTGTCAAGCCGGGCAACGGCTTGACAGATGAGAAGTTCCCGCTAGATTAAAGGATAGCTGTCGTAGGGACGATTTATTTCATGATATATAAGCTAAAAAAAGAGGAGGTGCTTTATGCCTAAAGACCCTATTTGCGGGATGGAAGTGGCTTTAGATAAAGCCATAAGATTAGAAAAAGACGGCAAGACTTATTTCTTCTGCAGCAGGAACTGCGAGGATAAATTCCTGGGTAAAAAACCGGACGAAGGTAAGGTTAAAAGCAGAGCGCCCTTAGGCAATAAGGCTACGATCAATATTACCGGCATGCATTGTTCGAGCTGTGTCGTGACTATCGAGAATGCCTTAAAGAAGCTTCCCGGGGTATCGGATGCAAAGGTGAATTTTACGAGCGAAAAGGCGTACATAGATTACGACACTACGAAAGTAACCCTCAAGGATTTACACGAGACGATCAACAAGACAGGTTATAAGACGATTAAACCGAAAGAGGCGTCTCCTGCAGGAGGTACGGCCACCCTGGAGCTTAAGGTCATAGGCATGGATAATCCTCATTGTCTCAGTACCGTAAATGGGGCATTGAATAGCCTTAAAGGTATAGCGAAGAAGGAATTGTTAGTCAATCAGCACGCAAAGATTCAATATGACAGCTCGCTCCTTTCCGCCGAAAAGATTAAAGAAACAATTAAGCAGGCAGGCTACGAGCCTATAGAGAAGGAAGAGGTAACCCCTGACATGGAAAAAGAAGTGCGGGAGAGAGAGATAAAAAGCCTCAAGGCCAAATTTACCGTATCCATTATTTTGGCAGCCCCTCTTATGTATTTCGCTATGGCCACAGGATTGAAGCTCCCCCTCGCATCATGGATAGTCAAATATATGGCATTGATTCAGTTTTTCCTTGCTACCCCCATTATGTTTGCCGGATATCAGTTCTTTACAAAAGGTGTGACAGCAGTAATTAAAACCAAGACTGCGAATATGGATACCCTTGTGGCCTTGGGTGTGGGCGCAGCTTATCTCTATAGTCTTTATGTATCCATCGCGATGTGGTTGGGCAGCACCGCGTTTACTATGAAAAATCTGTATTATGAAATAGCGGGATTCCTTATAGCGTTTATTTTGTTAGGCAAGTTACTTGAATCTCTTGCCAAAGGAAAAACTTCCGAAGCGATAAAGAAGCTTATGGGCCTTCAGGCAAAAACAGCGATTGTTTTAAGGGACGGAGAGGAAAAAGAAATTCCCATTGAGGATGTTGTTACCGGTGACATCGTTATTGTTAAACCGGGCCAAAAGATCCCCGTTGACGGGATAGTGGTAGAAGGCCATTCCAGCGTTGATGAGTCAATGATTACAGGGGAGAGTATGCCCGTTGAAAAACAAAAAGAAAACCAGGTTATCGGTGCTACCATAAACAAGACGGGCAGTTTCAAATTTAAGGCAACAAAGGTGGGGAAGGATACGGCCTTGGCGCAGATTGTAAAACTGGTAGAGGACGCGCAGGGTTCTAAGGCGCCTATCCAGGAACTTGCCGACAAGGTCTCTGCCTATTTTGTTCCGGTGGTTCTTGCTATCGGAATAGCTGCCTTTATTATCTGGCTGCTCGCCGGAGAGGGTTTCCTTTTCGCCCTGACTATATTTATTGCTGTATTGATTATCGCCTGCCCCTGTGCCTTAGGATTGGCTACGCCGACAGCGGTTATGGTTGGGACAGGTATAGGTGCTGAAAACGGGATATTGATAAAAAGTGCCGAGTCACTTCAGGTTGCTCATCAGATCAATGCCGTCGTTTTTGATAAAACAGGCACCCTGACGAAAGGTGAGCCTGAATTAACGGATGTCATTACTTATGAAGAGGGAGAGAAGGAGGTCTTATCATTGGCGGCATCAGTTGAGAAAAATTCGGAACACCCCTTAGGGGAAGCGATTGTAAAGGGGGCCAAAACCAGGGACGTTGATTTAAGAGAAGTGACGGACTTTGAAGCTATAACAGGTAAAGGTGTAAGTGCAAAGATCGAGGGAAATAAAATTTTCTTAGGTAATAGACGCCTGATGCAGGAACGGGGTATCGATATCTCAAAGGCCATAGCCGACCTGGAGAAATTAGAAAACGAAGGCAAAACGGCTATGTTCGTAGCCAGGGATACCCGCTTAATAGGTATAGTTGCTGTAGCGGACACCTTAAAAGATTTTTCCGGGAAGGCTATAGCAAGGCTGAGGTCCATGGGCAAACAGGTCATTATGATAACAGGGGATAACAAACGGACTGCACAGGCGATAGCGAAACAGCTTGATATCGATCGAGTCTTAGCCGAGGTGCTTCCTAAGGATAAGGCGAAAGAGATTAAAAATCTCCAGGAAGAGGGACTGAAGGTTGCAATGGTTGGCGACGGCATCAACGATGCCCCTGCCTTGACGCAGGCAGATATTGGTCTAGCCATTGGGACAGGGACGGATGTGGCTATAGAGTCAGCGGATATTGTCCTTATAAAAGATGATTTAAGGGATGTTGTTATGGCTATAGACCTATCCCGCTATGCGATGAAAAAGATAAGACAGAATCTATTCTGGGCCTTCTTTTATAATATAGCCGGCATCCCTATTGCGGCAGGGATACTCTATCCATTTACAGGGTTCCTCTTAAATCCTCTGATTGCCGGAGCAGCGATGGCATTTAGTTCTGTTTCAGTAGTGAGCAATTCGCTTTTGATGAAAAAATATAAAAGGAATATCTAATCCGGCGGGAACTCCCCGCCTGTAAAGGCGGGGATGAAGGCCGCCCAGCCCTACAAACAACTTATCTTTTGGCCGAACTGCCTTCAACACCCTGTCCACCTGCCTGAGGGATGAGCAAGGCCCGTAACAGTAAGGACGCGGGGATCTACGAAGGCCTTTCGGTGCAATAGCATAAGCAAAATTTAGAGGTCATGTCCAAGGCTAATATTAAGTGCCCAAAGTGTAATCATATCCAGGAGATAGAGATCCCTGAGGACCGCTGCCTGCCCTTTTACAGATGTGAACAGTGCCAAAAAATTATCTCTACCCCTAAAGATATCTGTTGCGTGATCTGCGCTTATTCCGACAAGAAATGCCCTGCTGTTAATTGAGTTTGTCGTCCGGCTTCAGCCCTTCCGCGTTTTTACCTGTCCGTGCCCCAGACCGACTCCCCCCCCAGGTAAGAAGGATTGACTTGATTCGATAGTTAACAGACGTTATAATATGTCTCAAAGGTTAATATCATGAAATCTTCGGCCCAATCTTTGCGGGGAAAGCAATAGGGTGATCTCGTAGGAAGAAAATGATATTTGTTTTGTTAGAAGGGAAACGTCAACAGACGAAGAGAGGCAAAAGAGAACGTAACCAACAGCGAGGCAATAATAATTGTCAGCACAAATTGAAGTATGGCTATAGCAATGCCTTTTAGATAGGTAGTTTTCATGGCAATGGAGTAGGCCAATGCCGCGATAAAAGGGCTAAGGATATATCCATAGATAGAAACACTTCGGCCTATAAATTGAAACAAAGATGCTAACAGTATAGCTAGAAGGCACCAGGCGAAACCGGTTCTTTTGGCATCAACCATTTTCCCGGCGAGGTGAACGGGAAGGATGATAATTAGGATTACTATTAGAAATCCTACTATAAATTCTATCATCTTTATATATTATAATAATGCCTTTTCTTTGTCAAATAGAAACAATAGATACTTACGTAATATACATCGCAGGAGGATCCTTGGCGTATCGGGGAGCATGTTTGGCATTACCGGGCGAAAGAAATATGTATAGAGATTTACGAAAATTAAGGAGAGGTTATGATTAAAGGAGGTATCGGCCGTAAACAGTCTCATGGTAGTTCGTTCGTCTATATTGTTGCAGCTTTCGCTGCTCTGGGAGGTATACTTTTTGGCTATGATACAGGGGTAATCTCAGGGGCGATACTTTTTATTAAGGAACATTTTATGCTTTCTGCGATTCAGGAAGAGGTCGTTGTCAGCGCTGTTCTTTTAGGCGCATTGATCGGCGCTGTTGCAGGCGGGCGGCTGGCGGACCGCTTTGGGCGCCGGAAGATTATTATCATTAGCGCAATTATTTTTGCCCTTGGTGCTATAGGGACCGCACTGGCATCGACTGTTGCCTGGCTGATCGTTGGCCGGGGTATAGTCGGCGTGGCCATTGGGATGGCCTCTTTCGTCACCCCTCTGTATATCTCAGAGGTATCTCCGGATAAGATCCGCGGTAAATTGGTATCTTTTAATCAGCTGGCAATTACCGCAGGGATCGTAGTTTCTTATCTAATAGGCTATTTCCTGTCTAAGCACGGCGATTGGCGGATGATGTTCGGCCTGGCGGCAATACCCGCGGGCATCCTGACCGTAGGGATGTTATTTATGCCCGCCAGCCCCCGCTGGCTTGCCAGTCATTCTATGATAGATAAAGCGCGTCGTGTGCTTAAACGCATACGGGGGACCGATGATGTTAATAAAGAAATGCAGGAAATCCAGGAGAGTCTTAGCCAGCAGAGCGGACACTGGTCTGAATTGTTAGGCCCTTTAGTAAGGCCGGCGCTGATTGTCGGTATCGGCCTGGCTGTTTTACAGCAGGTGACCGGGATAAATACAGTTATCTATTATGCCCCCACGATTTTTCAATTTGCAGGGTTTAAGTCTGCATCAAGCGCTATCTTAGCTACCGTAGGCCTGGGCATTGTCAATATGCTGATGACGGTTGTGGCGATGCAGCTGTTGGATCGAGTCGGCCGGCGGCCGCTGTTGTTGATCGGGATAGCCGGCATGGTGTTAAGTCTCGGGGTCTTGGGTTTTGCTTTTCACTTGCCTCATCTATCGGGAATATTGGGTTGGGTGGCCGCGGGGAGCTTGATGCTTTACGTAGGCTCCTTTGCCATTGGCATGGGTCCGGTATTCTGGCTGTTAATTTCAGAGATCTACCCCTTAAAGATCCGCGGCCGGGCGATGAGTATTGCAACAGTCGCTAACTGGGGGGCTAATTTTGTTGTTGCCCTTACCTTTCTTAGCATGATCAAGATTTTAGGACGGCCGGGGACATTCTGGGTCTATGCCCTGGTAGGGATCGTGGCGTGGGTTTTTTCTTACTTCTTTGTCCCTGAAACCAGGGGCCGGAGCCTGGAATATATAGAATCCCATTGGCGCGCCGGCAAACACCCCCGCCATATGGGTAAGGGGTAAATCTAATAAGGTCTGATTTAGGATAGGGAGTAATATGTTATGAAGATACCTTTTAAGTCCCTTGAGGATTACGGGATCATCGGGAATCTTGAGACATGCGCCTTGATCGGCAGATCGGAAGAGCGTCGTGTAGGGGACGAGTGT
>CAJVXD010000051.1 GCA_913009675.1 uncultured bacterium
TCGGGAAGTGGGCTGTCGTGGAGGTGTGCATGATGAGAATCAGTGCGCATGTGTCACCATAGAATATAAAATCAGGTGCTACAGTATACGTATATTTTAATTAAAAGAAATAATTATTATGTTTTTTTTTTTTAATGATACGGCGACCACCGAGATCTACACTCTTTCCCTACACGACGCTCTTCCGATCTAACACAGACAGACTCGACATTACTTATAAGATCCTGGAAGGTGAGGTCTGCTATGTCAATAAGATTGATATAAAAGGCAATACCAAGACAAAGGATGTTGTAATCAGGAGGGATCTCAGGATATATCCGGGTGAACGTTATGACGGCGATAAATTAAAAAGGAGCAAAGAGAGACTTTATAATCTCGGGTTTTTTCAGGATATAACATTTGATGTAAAGGATACCCCTGTTGCGAATAAAAAGGATATGGTGGTCGAGGTAAAAGAGACCAAGACAGGGGAATTGAGTTTCGGGGGCGGGTTTTCATCTATTGATAGACTCATAGGTTTTATAGAAATAGACCAGCGTAATTTCGACCTTTTTAATTTCCCGAGCTTTACCGGGGATGGGCAGGATCTCAAGCTAAGGGCTGAGCTTGGCAGCGTGCGCAAGGATTATCTCCTGAGCTGGACAGAACCATGGATATTTGATCATCCGCTCTCATTTGGGTTCGACCTCTATGCCAACGAACTTAACAGAAGCAGCTCCACAGGTTATGCGTATGATGAGGCAAAACACGGGGGGGCCATTAGATTGGGCAAGGAATTTGGCGAATATACAAGGGCGGATTTCAGGTATACGCTGGAGACCGTGGATATATCCGACCTGTCTGATACAGCATCCCAGGCCTTAAAGGACGAGGCAGGGAAGAATACGATATCCAGTCTTTTCTTCCAGATGGCCAGAGACACAACAGATAATAGATTCAACCCTAAAAAAGGATATAGGGTGAGCGGTTCTATTGAAATGGCAGGTGGTTTGATAGGAGGGGATAAGGATTTCATAAAACACTTTAATTCCTCCAGTTATTATTCTACTATCGGACCCTTTGTCCTGGAGTTGAAATTGAGGACAGGGGTTGTTTCTTCATTTGGCAGTTCGGACACCGTGCCCATCTATGAACGGTTTTTTGCCGGAGGCACTTATACGATACGCGGTTATAAGGAGCGTGACGTCGGGCCGAGGGATCAGTCCGGGGATGCGGTGGGTGGCGGCACTATGGCAGTAGCCAATGCAGAGCTCACATTCCCTATAGTCCAGAATCTAAAAGGGGCATTCTTTGTGGATGCCGGCAATGTATGGTCTATGCCTGACAGTAAGCCAAAACAGGGCCGTGTTACCAGCGGGGTCAAGGTAGGTATCGGGCTGGGCGTGAGGATAAAAACACCCATAGGCCCGGTAAAATTAGATTTCGGTTTTCCTGTAAATCCAGATAATTTTCAAGAGGATAGCGGCAGGTTTCATTTTAGTATGAGCAGGGGATTTTAGGACACAAAAGTGTAAAGTTATTTTCGTGTCTATAATTTTAAGTGGGGGAGTAATGAAAAGAGCATTATTATTTACCTTAATAGGTATATTTATACTTTCTATATCGGGTACAGCCCTTGCTCAGTCTGAGGGTAAGATTGGCTTTGTGGATCTTTCAAGGTCATTTGATGCATATCAAAAGACCAAGGATTTTGATAAGGCACTGGAAAAGAAAGGCGATGCAAAACAAAAACAAAGAGAGGGGTTGGTTAAAGAGATACGGAAGATGAGAGAAGAGCTTGAGCTCATGAACGAAAAGGCCAAGGATAAAAAGGAAAAAGACATAGATGCCAAGATAAAGACGCTTCAGGAATTTGACCAGGATGCGAAGTCTGAACTTACCAAAGAGAGAGATGATATGGTCAGGGATATCCTGAAGGAGATGAACGATGTAATAAGGGGATACGGCGAAAAAAACGGGTATGCTATTATCTTGAATGACAGGGTGCTCTTGTATGGGCAGAAGACAATGGATCTGACGGATGATATTATAAAATTATTGAATGATAGTTACAAAAAATAAAGGATAGAGAGATGAAGAAGACACTAAGACAGGTAGCCCATATAGTAGATGGGGAGATAGTGGGGGATGCAGGGACGGTTGTGACGGGCATATGCGGGATAAAGGAAGCCAGAAAAGGCGACCTTACATTTGTAGCAAATCCCAGGTATCTTCCTCTCATGAACCATACGCAGGCGTCCGCTATCATTACATCAAAGGATGTAAGAGAGGCGCCAAAACCTATTATACGGACAGATAACCCTTCCATAGCGTTTGCAAAGATGGTTATTCTGATGGCCCCTAACGAGATAAAAAGGCCGAAGGGCATCCATCCTACGGCTGTTATAGGAGATAAGGTGAGGATGGGCCGCAATGTGGCGATCGAGCCCTATGTAGTCATAGAGGATAATGCTGAGATAAAAGAGAATACGATTTTATACGCCGGGGTCTACATAGGTCATCATACAAAGATAGGCAGGGATTGCCTTATCTATCCTTATGTAATAATAAGGGAGCGCATTGTAATACAAGATAGGGTGGTCATACATGCGGGCACTGTTATAGGCAGCGATGGTTTTGGTTTTTCAACGGTCAAGGGCATACATCAGAGGATACCCCAGATAGGAAATGTAATCATAGAGGATGATGTCGAGATAGGCGCCAATGTTACGATTGACAGGGCGCGTTTCGACAAGACACTTATAAAAAAAGGGACGAAGATAGATAACCTTGTTCAGATAGCCCACAATGTGGTGGTGGGGGAGCATTCTATTATAGTGGCACAGAGCGGGATATCAGGTTCGACGACAATAGGCAATAATGTTACACTGGCAGGTCAGGCAGGGGTGATAGGTCATATCTCCATAGGTGACAATGCGGTAGTGGCGGGTCAATCAGGGGTAACTAAATCAATCCCGCCTAATGTATGCGTGTCCGGATATCCTGCGAAGCCGCATAGGATTGCAAAAAGGATCAATGCCTGTGTCCAGAATCTCCCGGATTTATATAAGAAAGTGAAGATACTGGAGGAGGAATTAAAGAAGCTCAAGGCAGATAAAGGCATTAAATTCGAGACTCGAAATCCGAAATAAGATTTTTCGCTTTTAGTTTTGATAGAATAGGAAAGAGTATTATGGAGCAGAGAACAATTAAAAGGCCTATTGGGCTCAGCGGTATCGGGCTTCATACGGGCGTCAGTGTAAATCTAAGATTTAAACCAGCACCTGCAGATACAGGTATCAATTTTATCAGGGTGGACGTGAAGGATTCACCTATGATAAAGGCAAGTATCATCCATACGCTGGACCAGGAGAAGAGTCCGAGACGGACCTCTGTTGGTAATGGTTCTGTGGAGGTTCAGACTATAGAACATCTGATGGCATCTCTGTGGGCACTCGGTATAGATAATCTAATCATAGAGATAGACGGGCTTGAACTGCCAGGATTGGATGGCAGTGCAAGGGGATTTATCAATGCCCTGAAAGAGGCAGGTATTGAGAAGCAGGATGTCTTGAGGCGCGTTTATCAGGTGCGTTCGCCTATATGGGTGGAACAGGACGGGGCTATGATAATGGTCGTGCCGGACAATCAGTTTCGGATATCCTATACCCTTAACTATGAATACCCGCTTCTAAAGGCCCAATATGTATCCTTTACACTGAGTGAAGATATCTTCGAAAGGGAGATTGCGCTTTCAAGGACATTCTGTCTGGAGAAGGAGGTTGCGGGGCTGAAAAAGCGGGGTCTCGGCAAAGGCGCGAATTACGAAAATACAGTCGTTGTCGGACAGAATGGAGTCATAGATAATGAGTTAAGGTTTGAAGATGAATTTGCCAGGCACAAGATACTGGATTTACTGGGGGATTTGTATCTTTTGGGTTATGGTGTAAGGGCTCATATAATAGCAGTGCGCAGCGGCCATCCGCTTAACCTGAAACTCGTGGATAGAATTAATCTGCAGAGAGAAAAGCTTCAGGTTAGCGGGATAAAGGCAGTCCATGTCGAGACGGGGGAGAGCGAACTGGATGCCAGCGATATACAGAAAATACTGCCTCATCGTTATCCCTTTTTACTGGTAGATAAGATTATAGAGCTCGTGCCTGATAAGAGGGCAGTGGGCATAAAGAATGTAACTATGAATGAGCAGTTTTTTACAGGCCATTTTCCCGGAAGGCCCGTTATGCCAGGCGTTTTGATCGTGGAGGCAATGGCCCAGGTAGCAGGGATATTGATGCTGAACAAGAAAGAGAATCTGGGGAAGATAGCTTATTTTATGAGCCTGGATAATGTGAAGTTTAGAAAGACAGTGGTTCCTGGTGACCAGTTGAGGCTGGAGGTTGAGGTGGTAAAATTGCGCTCAAAAACAGTACAGGTCCATACGAAGGCGCTTGTAGGCGGCCAGGTTGCAAGTGAGGCGAATCTCTTGTTTGCATTAGTCAATGCGTGAGATGGTTAATTCTGTAAGAATGCTCATAACGGATTAAACGCTATAATGAAGATACATTCAACAGCAATCGTAGATAAAAAGGCTAAACTGGCCGACGATGTAGAAGTCGGCCCTTATACTATTATAGGGCCCGATGTAGAGATAGAGGCTTCTACGAAGATAGGGCCGCATGTAGTTATAACCGGCTATACGAGCATAGGTAAGAATTGCTCCATCTTTCCCGGGGCATGCGTAGGTACTATCCCCCAGGACCTAAAATATAAGGGCGAAGAGAGCCTATTGAAGATCGGGAACAACAATATCATCAGAGAATATGTCACCATCAATCCTGGCAGCGAAAAGGGAAGCGAAACTTCTATAGGCGACGGAAACCTTTTAATGGCGTATTCTCACGTTGCGCATAATTGTAGTATCGGTAACGGATGCATAATCGCTAACCTGGCTACGCTGGCCGGCCATGTGTTCATAGAGGACAAGGTTGTTATGGGAGGCATTGTGGGGATTCATCAGTTTGTCAGGGTTGGGAAGATGGCAATAATAGGCGGGTGTTCAAAGGTAGTCCAGGATATACCTCCCTTTTCTACGTGCGACGGCCGCCCCGCCAGGGTGTATGGCCTGAATCTGCTCGGATTGAAACGGGCAGAGATATCCATGGATGCACAGAGGTCCTTGAAAAAGGCCTTCAGGGTTCTATTTCATTCCGGGGCCAGCCTTAAAAGCGCTATCCACGAGGTCAATGAAACCGTGGGTCATTTCAAAGAGATCGATTATCTGCTCGAATTTTTGAAGGGTTCAAAAAGGGGTGTATGCAGAGGCGATAGGGCACAGATGAGTGCGGATTGATGCAGACAATATTGTCTTAACTTTACACTTGAAGCCATGCTTTCAGTGTAAAGTTATTGCTTTGCTACGGAGACGTGATTAATAAAATGAAAAATAGGATTGCCCTTATTGCCGGAAACGGTAGATTCCCTGTATTATTTGCGAAGGCCGCTAGAGAGAAAGGTGCTGAGATTATAGCCATAGGCATAAATGAGGAAACCGACAGGGCCCTTGAGGGCTATGTGGACAGGATATACTGGCTGGGTGTGGGTGAACTTGAGAGATTGGCGCAGATCCTGCTAAATGAGAAACTGACCCAGGCAGTCATGGCTGGCCAGGTAAGGCACAAACTTTTATTCGATAAAGATGTTAAGCTGGACAGCGCCATGCAGGACCTTCTGGAGATGGTAAAAGACAGAAAGACAGATTCCCTGATAGGGGCTATTGCAAGGTGGCTTAAGGATGCAGGTGTAACATTGCTGGATTCGACGACATTCTTGTCAGATTATATGGCGGGAAAGGGCATCCTTACAAGAACTTCCCTTGATGCGCGCTTAGAGGAGGATATAGAATTCGGCAGGGGTATTGCAAAGTCTATCGCAGGCCTGGATATAGGACAGAGCGTTGTTGTAAAGGACAAGGTTGTCCTGGCAGTAGAGTCTATCGAGGGCACCGATGAGGCCATTAAAAGGGGCGCCTATTATGGAAAAGACGGGGTGGTAGTTATAAAGGTCTCAAAGCCCAATCAAGATATGAGGTTTGATGTGCCCATAATAGGCCCTGATACCATAAGGCTATTGAGCAAGGTAAAGGCAGCGTGCATTGCCATAGAGGCAGGAACGACTTTAATGATAGATAAGGAAGAAACCATTAGACTGGCAGATGAATCAGGAGTAGGGATTGTAGCGTTATGAAATCAATGAACCGTCAGCTGCTTAAGGCTGACATCTGAAGACCGAAAGCTAAGAGATGCCAAAGAAGAAACACACCAAAACCCCTGATACCATAGAGGCGCTGTCGAAGATCTCCAGGGCCATATCCAGCGATCTGTATTTAGAGGATATATTGAAGCTAATCGTAACCGTTACCGCAGAGGTAATGAACTCCAGGATCTGCAGTTTGATGCTTTTTGATGAGAAGAAGGAGAATCTTGTTATAAGGGCCACGCAGAGTATAAGCGAGGGGTATCTAAAGAAAGAACCGCTTGCTAAAGGGGAAGGCATTGTATGGAAGGTAACCAGGGAGAATAAACCCATTGTTGTCCCCAATGTCTTGAATGACCCCGGATATAAATATAAGGATATAGCCCGAAAGGAGAACCTGGTATCTTTATTGTGCGTGCCTCTTGCTGTCAAGAATAAGGTGATAGGCGTTTTAAATTGTTATACGTCAAGGCCGCATAAGTTTTCGAAGACAGAGATAAATGTTTTAACAAGCGTTGCTAATCAGGCGGCGATTGCCATAGAGAATACGGAGCTCATGGTCAGGAGCAAGGTGATACAGGAGGAGTTAGAGACACGGAAGGTCGTAGAGCGGGCAAAGGGCATTTTAATGAAAGAGGAACATCTTATAGAAGAAGAGGCATTTAGAAAGATTCAGAAATACAGCATGGACCGGCGCAAGCCCATGAAGGAGATTGCCGAGGCAATCATCATGATGCATGAGATGAAACAATAAAAGCCATCAACTGTCAGCTTTCGGCTATCAGCGGCTGAAGGCTGAAGGCTGAAGGCTGAAGGCTGCAATGGCAAAAGACACCTCATCTTACAAAGGCTTACAAAAGAATATACGCAGGCTAAAAATACCCAGGATAGATACCTGGCTAAATCAATATAATGATAAGGATTATATTGTAACACTCGAGTCCCCTGAATTCACATGTGTCTGTCCAAAGACAGGCCTTCCTGATTTTGCGAATATCACTATTCAGTATAGGCCTGATAAGTGGTGCGTAGAACTCAAGTCTTTTAAACTCTATATGCTTTATTATAGGGATATAGGGATGTTTCACGAACATGCGGTAAATAAGATACTGGATGATTTTGTAAGGTCCTGTAGGCCGAGGTGGGCCTATATTAAAGGTGAGTTTAATCTTCGCGGGGGGATAAAAACCACGGTCAGTGCAGAGTATAAAAAATAGCTGTAAGCCGTAGGCCTTAAGCTATAAGAAAAAGCTCGATGTTTATAGCTCAAGGCTGAAAAGGGGAGGTGTTATGGTCCAGAGAACAAAACAGGATATTTTAAAATCGGCCAAGGAGCATGATGTAAAGTTTATAAGATAGATCGGAAGAGCACACGTCTGAACTCCAGTCACACTGATATATCTCGTATGCCGTCTTCTGCTTGAAAAAAAAAATTACATCTTTCTTTTTTGAGCCCATTTCCATAAGTCCTTTAATCGCTTACTAATATATCACGCATATACAACACTCACCCTACTACACCCTTATAC
>CAJVXD010000052.1 GCA_913009675.1 uncultured bacterium
TGCGATGGTTGTTGTCAGTGTCTGTTAACCTGGAACCTGCGATTGATAGATGTTATTTTATTATTTTTTTTTTCAAGCAGAAGACGGCATACGAGATATATCAGTGTGACTGGAGTTCAGACGTGTGCTCTTCCGATCTAAGAACGAATTGGCGAAAAATCCCTTATCCCGGTAAAGGATTATAAGAAAAAATCGGTTGAATTTTGGGAGCTTGCAGGGGAAGAAGAGGAGCTCTGTTTTTTGGTGGATAAGGTGAATGAATTTAAGGCTCAGATTGAATCCTCAAAGGAGTTATCCAGCCAAGATAGAAAATTCCCCTATAATAACATTGCAGTCTTAGTAAGAAAGAGGGCCTTGATCCTGAAGGTCATAGATAAATTCCTGCAGGCCGGCATCCCTTATGCAACTGACGGAAAAGAGGACATACGGCAGGAGCCGCGTGTCAGACAGATGTTAGACGTATTAGAACTTGCAAGCCTTGAGCCTGAGAATTATGAAGATAGAGACAGGTTCCTTTATAATATCCTGACATCAGATTATTTTGCGATACCACATAAGGATATATTGCGATTTATTGGAAAGATCATTAAGAAAAAAAGAGACAGGCAAAATGTAACACTCCTTTCTGAATTCTTTAGTGCGGGAAATTTAACGGATGGCCTTAAAAATGCAGCTAGGATAATAAAGAAACTTTTAGAGAGTGCGCCTTATAAACCAGTGCATACAGTTTTGATGGAATACATAAAAGAGGCAGGTGTATTTAAATTTATATTAAGGAAATATGATAAGGACGATGTCCTGAGGATCAGGGAATTAAGAGGGCTGGCATCATTCGTAAACATGCTGAAGGATTCCGATTTTTCAAATCCGGGGTTGAGTTTAAGGGATTTTGTAGATGAGATAAGGACTCGCAATGAACACAATCTCCCTGTTCGGGGAGAACTGGTTACACTGACCCAGAATGGGGTAAGGATCTTTACTGCACATGGCTCAAAGGGCCATGAGTTCCACAGCGTAGTTATCCCGTTTTGCCTGCAGGATAAAAGCTGGCCAATAAAAGCGATGCCTGATTTAATACCTCTCCCCCCGGATTTATTGAAGACGATTGAAAAGGTGGATAGTAAGGAAAGGGTTAGAGAGTTAAGATTCTATGATGAGACAAGGCTTTTCTATGTAGCCATAAGCCGCGCAAAAAGCAATGTTCTTTTTACATCGAGTCCGCAGGAGAATGAGATATCTAGTTCATTTTTGCATCATCTGGGCATTGAGGGCAAAACGCAGACAAGAAGCGAAGAAGGCATACTGGTTGGATCATTGGAAAAGACAGAGAGATTAGATCCATTCATAGGAACAGAAGAGGTCTTAAGGGACCTCGTAAAGGATATGACATTGAACCCTACCAGTTTAAATAACTATCTGAGATGCAAGAGGGCCTTTTTATACGACAATCTCCTTATGCTGCCTGCTGCAAAAAGACAGAGTCTTATATTCGGAAATGCTGTCCATAGGGGCCTTGAAGGGTTGTATAGGCACTATATGAGGACTGATAGATTCCCTGATTTTCAATTTTTCAAAGAGAGGTTTTTAGAGGCATTGAGATTCCAGGGGCCTGAGAAGTCACTAGAACTCCGTTGTATAGAGCAGTTTGATGAGCTGAAAAGATATTTTAGTAAGATCTCCTCAAATCCCGTGAAGCCGCTCGGGCTTGAGAACAGGATGTCTGTAGATATAGATGGGATTATTTTTACCGGTAAGTATGATAAGCTGGAGATGGAAGACGAGAAGGATAGATTGGTGAGGGTCATGGACTATAAGACCGGCCAGCCAAGGAGGCACGCAATCGGTATTTTTGCCTGTAAGGGTTTAGAAGATGAATCATGTGACGGCTATCTTAGGCAGCTCGCATGCTATAAACTTTTATTTGAAAGGGATAAGACGCGGCCAGACAAGGGCCTTTTAGTCAGTCATGGAGTCCTTGTATTTGTGGAGCCGGCTAAGGAAGAGATTAGAAAATACGGCATAAAAAAAGGCGAACCAACAGAATTCAAGGTTGAACTCAAGGATGATATAGTAGATGAGATGCTCGGTATAATAAAGGATGTCTGGAGAGGGATACAGGGTTTAGATTTTAAGAAATTGCCAGAGCGGGATAAGAAGAAATGCGACTGGTGTGATTTTGACCATATCTGCTGGGGATAGAGACAGGAGGGCTTATGAACAAGGCTATTTTTTATACAACTATCATTTTTTTAACAATGGCCTTTTCGTTTTCAGGCTGCAATATTGTGCCAAAATCAGTCCAGTATCAAAAAGAGGAAGAAGGCCTTCTAGGCAGTACTGATATTGTCAATCCTGTTGTGGAAGAGATTCAGGTAGTCCTTGCCGGTCTTGGCTATGAGGTCCCTTCTAAAGATGGCAGGATGGGACAGAAAACACGCTCCGCAATAAAAGAGTTTCAGGGATCTATAGGGGTTAGAGCTACAGGTTACATAGATAAGGCTACCTTGATGCAGATAGATGATATAAGGAGGGCCAATGATGAAGGCAAGCTGAAAGGAAATTACAAGATAAGGGTTAGGAAGGCCTATTCAGGAGAAGGAAATATCTTGAAGCCCGAAACCATGGTGACTACTAGAAGGATACAGACAGCTTTAAAGAATGCAGGTTTTGACCCGGGTACGATTGATGGTAAAATGGGTCCCAGGACAGAGCAGGCGATAAAGGAATTCCAGAGGACAAAGGGACTTAAGATAGATGGCAAGGTAGGTCCTCAAACATGGGCTAAACTTAGCAAATATTTAATCTAACAAACTCCCTTATGCATAAAAAAGTTAAGATATTGACAAATGTTATTTTCCGTGGTATAAAAAACTAATCAATAGAAAATTATTGGAAGGAGGGAGAAAGTAATGGGAAAATATATTACAGTGCTTGGCGGCATTATCAGTATCATCATAGGGGTATGGGGTATAGCGGCCTGGTGGTGGTCATTTGTTGACCTCTTAAAGGGGTCAGTGCCAGCTATACTTGTGCTTGGCGGGCTTGCAGCATTCTTTGCAGGAGTGAGCGAGGTCAAGGATGCCATGCAGGCAAAAAAGGAAGAGGCAAAGAATAAAAAGGAAGAGAAGAAATAGAAGGGGCTGAATCGACACTAACAAACTTGAATAGGTCCATATTCGATATATGGGCCTATTCAAGTTTTGGAGTGGGATAAGATATGAATTATTTCAAAACAGGCATGTTGTTGATTCTCTGCAGGAGAGGGTAAGAAGATTGAAAAAATATAAAATTATAATTGCTCAACTTCACACTTTTGTGTGTGTCAGGAAAGTCTGAAGTTAAGGAGGAGGTAGATATGCCGGATTTTAGTCCTAAGTATGGCCAGAATATAAAAGAGATAAACGATAAGGTAAAAGAGGCCAGCCTGTTCGTACAGCAGTTAAGTGCTGAGTTGTCCAAAGTGATAGTCGGCCAGAGATATTTAATAGACAGACTTTTTATAGCACTTCTGGCGAACGGTCATATATTGATAGAAGGCGTGCCTGGATTGGCAAAGACCCTGGCAGTTAAAACACTTTCAAGCTGCATCCAGACTAAATTCCAGCGGATTCAGTTTACCCCCGATCTATTGCCTGCAGACTTAATAGGTACCCTTGTATACAATCCAAAAGACGGAAATTTTACGACAAAGAAAGGTCCCATCTTTTCTAATCTGATACTTGCCGATGAGATAAACAGGGCCCCGGCAAAGGTGCAGAGTGCACTCTTGGAAGCGATGCAGGAGAGGCAGGTTACTATCGGAGAAGGTACCTTCAGCCTCCAGGACCCGTTTTTAGTACTCGCTACCCAGAATCCTATTGAACAGGAAGGCACATATCCTCTTCCAGAGGCGCAGGTGGATCGTTTTATGTTAAAGATAAAGATAGGGTATCCCGATAAAAAGGAAGAGAAAGAGATTATGGAACGTATGGCAGGCCATGACCCCGTTGATGTGGCCGCAGTAGTTACCCCGGACGATATTATGAAGGCACGGGGGATAGTCAATGAGATTTACATGGACGAAAAGATTAAAGACTATATAGTGGATTTAATATATGCTACCAGGACCCCTGAAGAATATAAGCTGGATATAAAGAATTTTATAGCCTATGGGGCTTCTCCCAGGGCCTCTATATATTTAAAGATAGCCAGTAAGGCGCATGCATTTATCCGGGGCAGAGGCTATGTAACCCCTGAAGATATAAAGGCGGTTGGCATGGATATCCTGCGTCATCGTATTATTGTCACATACGAGGCAGAGGCCGAAGAGATGACCAGTGAGGATATAGTAAAAAAGGTCTTTGACGAGATAGAGGTCCCATAATCAGTTCATAGCTCATAGCTAATAAGGGGTCTATGAGCCATGAGCTATGAACTATGAGCTAAGCTATGATCCCTAAAGAGATTCTCAAGAAGGTCAGGCAGATCGAGATTCGCACCGGCAGGCTCGTGAACGCTGTCTTTGCCGGAAGGTATGAATCTGTTTTTAAGGGCCGCGGTATGGAATTTCATGAGGTGCGGGAATATGTACCGGGTGACGATATACGCTCTATAGACTGGAACGTAACTGCCCGCACAGGACACCCCTTTGTCAAAAAATTCATCGAAGAAAGAGAACTGACGGTTTTATTGATGGCCGATGTAAGCGGCTCAGGATATTTTGGCTCAAGGGATAAGATGAAATCAGAGGTGATGGCAGAGATAGGTGCCTTACTTGCCTTTAGCGCCATAAAGAATAACGATAAGGTAGGGCTTTTGCTTTTTACAGATGGCGCGGAAAAATTTATAGCCCCAAAGAAAGGCAGGCCGCATGTCCTGAGGGTCATAAGGGAGCTTTTGTATTATAAACCGAGGGGCAGGAAAACTAGCATAAACTCTGCCTTGGAATATCTTGCAAAGGTCCTTAAGAAAAAGGCTGTTGTTTTTTTGATATCAGATTTTATGGATTCTGGCTATGAACGCTCCCTGCGGATTTTGAATAAACGCCACGATATTATAGCGATCTCTATCTCTGACCCCAGGGAAGGGGAACTTCCTGATGTAGGGCTCTTGGAATTTGAAGACGCGGAGACAGGAGAAACTGTTTATCTGGATACGAGCGACAGATTTTTGAGAAGCGAGATTAAAAAGCGCAGGTCCTCTTTTATAGAAAGCCGTAATAGGGCCTTCAGGTCAATGGGCCTCGATGCAGTGGAAATATCCACAGACAGGCCCTATGTGAAACCGCTTATACTTTTTTTCAGGATGCGCGCTAAAAGATTTAGATGAAAAAACTCTACACCGCATTCGCTGCTGTCTTCTGGCTCGGCATGATGGGGCTTTTGTTTCAAAGAGAAGTCTTCCCATCTATTATCGTTACTAATCCCGCAGGATATAAGATAGAACTTTCGAAGGATTATCCTATCCGCCAATCATGGATGGGGATATATTTTAAGGATAACAAAATTAAGGGTTATGAAGTATAGGTGATTTATCCGAGACCGAATCTCGGCTTCTTTGAAAGAGATGGGGGAGGTAGATGGCTATGAAGGATAAAAGAATAACTATCTTATTGGTGATAGCGTTAGTTATGTTTGCAGAAACAACATATATAGCCTTTAGGTTTATTGGTAAGATTTCTGCCAAAAAGAACAAGGCCCGTAGATTCGAGATCTACAGGAGACTTTCAGATGAATATTTAAATCAAGGCCTTTATAAAAAAGCCATAGATAGTTATGAAAGATATATCATGAGCCCGAGGCTTGGTGAAGACAAAAAGTCAAACCTCAGCTATATAATAGGGAATATATATATGGACAACCTCTCGGATTACAAGAATGCCCTGGCGAGTTTTGTGAGGGCAAAGGTATTATTGCCAAAGGGCCCTAACGTGTCTGAGGTCAATAAAAAGATAGTCATGTGCCTTGAAAGGATGAACAGGCCTGTTGATGCGGAGAGGGAGATATCAAAGATTACGTCTATAGAAAAGCATAATCCCCGGGAACTGCCTAAGTCAAAGGAACGGGAAATCATAGTAGCTAAGATAGGCGACAGAGACATCACTATGGCAGAATTGAATAGTGAAATAGAAAAACTCCCTTCCTATATGCGGGACGAGTACAAAAAGAACGATAAGAAAAAATTAGAATTTTTACAGCAGTACATTACGGGCGAATTATTGTATGATTCGGCGAGGAGGCGGGGTTACGATAACGACAAGGGTATAATCGATTCAGTGTATAGGGCAAAGAAACGGATGATGATACAAAAGTTAATCACCGAAGAGGTGCAGTCGAAGGTTGGCCAGCCTGCGGATATGGATCTAAAGTTGTACTATGAGGCACATAAGGATAAATATATAGAAGAGACCAAGGATAAGGATGGGAAGACTAGCAAGTGGCAGAGGTCTTTTGATGAGGTGAAGGATCAAGTCAGGTCCTCGTATCTGATGGAAAAGCAAGACGAGCAGATGAAGGCCTTAATAGATAATCTTACCAGGACAAAAGAGGTAAGGATATACGAGGATATGTTTAAAGACAAAGGAAGGGCCGATGAAAAGAATAAGGCTGAAGGTGATAACAAGGGCAAGAAAAGAGGGGATCGAAAAGATAGCGGAAGATGATTACAAGATAAAGGTGTCTGCAGTGCCGGAAAAGGGCAGGGCGAATAAAAGGGTAATAGAACTACTTTCAAAAGAGTTTATGGTCAAAAAGAGCGATATTAGGATTGTATCGGGGGAAACGAGCAATAGAAAAATAGTGGAGTTGAATTTATAAAACGGGACCCGGTAATCAGGGTATCCAAAGATATCGGCCATGAAAAAGCTATTATTAACAATAATATTTTTATTTGTCTCCACTATTGCATTTGCTGAACCAGTAGAGCTGGATGTGAAGGTAGATAAAGACACGATAACTATTGGCGACAGGATTACTTACGAGGTTATAGTAAGATATGAGGACGGGGTTGAACTCGAGCCGCAGATAATAGGACAAAACCTCGGTGAGTTTGAGATAAAGGACTACCATATAGAAGAACCCAAAAAAACCAAGGATAAGAAGTGGGTTTCTAAAACCTCATACATAATAACTACATTTACGACAGGTGAATTTACCATCCCTCCTGTAACAGTAAAATATAAAGACCTGCAGGGCAATAAAAAAGAAGTAACATCGAAGGAAATAAAGATAACCGTTAAAAGCGTAAAGAGAACCCCGAATGATAAAGGCGACATAAGGGTATTGAAGGGGCCTGTGGAGATAAGGGGGCGGTTTCCTGTATGGCCATTTATTATCTTGGTCTCGCTATTGATAATAGGGATTGCGGTATTTATCTATTTTAGGAAAAGGAGGCATATCGAAGGGCCGCCTTCTCTGCCGTCCAGGCCTCCGGAGGATATAGCAATAGAAGAACTGAAGGCCCTCATTGAAATGAGATTGATTGAAAAAGGCATGGTCAAACAATATTATATAAGGATTTCAGATATTATACGCAGGTATATAGAGGGGAGGTTCGGGGTCTTGGCGTTAGACAGGACTACCTGGGAGCTATATAGGGAAGATCGGAAGAGCACACGTCTGAACTCCAGTCACACTGATATATCTCGTATGCCGTCTT
>CAJVXD010000053.1 GCA_913009675.1 uncultured bacterium
GCGCTTCAAGACATACTCTGGATAGCCCTCATGGCAAGTAGCCACAAACCACATTGCTAAGTTTCTATTTGTTTAAGCTGTATAAGCGACATGACAAAAGAGATAAATGTGTTTGTGCAGCGTCTTATAAAAGGCATCTTCTTAGGATTACGCATCCTGCTGCCAAGTACAAGATCCGCACCTGATGCATTATATTCTTCGATAAACTTATGTATCTCTCTCAGGTCATGCTGACCATCTCCGTCCATGGTAATGGCAATATCGCATCCATTTTCCAGAGAATATTTTAGACCTTCCCTTATGCATCGTCCTTTCCCTGCATTTTTAGAATGCACTATAAGTTCTGCGCCGAATCTATTCGCATCTATGATGGTATGATCGCGGGACCCGTCATCTACGACCACGACCCTGAAACCCTGCTCCGCCAAGCCCCTTACAATAGGACCGATGGTCTTCCTCTCATTATACGCCGGTATGACTATAAATACGCTTAAGCCGTTCCAGATATTACGTACCTGTGCCATATAAGATAATCCCCTATAATACAAACGCGTCTACTGGTGTCTCCCAGAACCTTCTGAACACAAGCCATTGTTCCGGGTGAGAGCTGATATGCCTTTCCATTGCAGCTATAAAACCCCTGGTTATTTTTTTAATAGCCTCGCTGTCTTTAATATCACGGCCCCCCTGGACCTCGATGGGTTTATCAAATACCAGTCTGTAATTAAACCTGTTGTCCCTCAAGAGAAAACCAGGAACAATGGCCGCCTTTGTCTTCAGGCTGAGAATGGCAGGGCCCTTAGGTATGTTGGTAGGCATCCCAAAAAAATCTAGTTTTATGCCGGTGTTCGTAAAATCCCTGTCCCCCGCCAATGCCAGGATACCATTTTTAAATAAGGTTGAGACGCAGCGTTTCATAAGCGAGCTCATCCGGATTACCTTTAAGCCCTTCCTTTCCCTTTGCCTTATAAAAAAGTCATTTATATTCTTATACCTGTGATTCAGGGCAACGGCGGATATGTCATAACCGAGCATAGCCGTTACTATGCCGCCCATCTCCCAGCTGCCAATATGGCATGTGACGACAATGACACCCTTTTGTCTTTTCAGCGCTCCCTCAAGGTTTTCCAATCCCTCAACCTTAACCCTTTTATCGATGTATTTCCTGTCGACTCTCGCTATCCTGAAAAAGTCCACAAGATAGAGCCCGAAGTTCCTGAATACCTTCCGTGCCATAAGACGGCTCTGCTCCATGTCCTTTTTCAGAATTATACTCAGGTTCTCCGCAACGGCCTGCCTATCCTTCCTTGCAAGAAAATATTGGATATCAGAAAACCTTTCTGCCAGCCAATATGCCGCTTTTAATGGCAGCATATTTGCAAGAAGATACCCCACTCTATACATAAGATAAAAAAACATAACTGTTATATGTCCCTTACTAATTTAGCGATATCCATCGCTGCGTTAGGCTTCTTTAAAGCGCCGGCCTGTTTCTTCATCTCCTCCAGTTTGACGCCTCCAAAAAGAAGTTCTTTCGTAAGCGCTGCTATATCTTCGCTGTCCTCTGCCTTAACCGCTACCCCCTCTTCCAGCAGGAATTGGGCATTCTTTGCCTCCTGGCCCGGTATCGGATGCACGATAATCATAGGCAGGTCCTTGCATAATGCCTCGGCGGTAGTAAGCCCGCCCGGTTTTGTAATAACGATGGTCGATATCTCCATAAGTTCATCCACGTTTTTAATATGGCCAAGAACAACCATCTTCTTTTTATACCTTGCTGCCCTCTTTTGTAATATCACTTCCAATCTCCTGTTGGTCCCGCACACAACAATCAACTGAAAGAAAAATTCGATACCCTCGAGCACGTCTACTGTATCCTCGACAGGCCCAAGGCCCTGGCTCCCGCCCATGATAAGCAATGTGGGTATATCGGATCTAAGTACAATCCTTTTGCAGATCTCGTCCTTGTTGCAGGGTTTGCTAAATCTTAAGGAAACAGGGATCCCGAATACCTTTATCTTGGTTTCGCTAACCCCGTTCTTTATAAAACTCTCCTTACTTGCCGCGGACGGCATAATATAATAATCTACATTCCTGAATATCCAGTAGGCATGCGGGGCATGATCCGTCAAAACCCCTATAAGCGGCAAATCCAGATTCAGATTTTTTTTATAGTCAGCTATCATGCCGCATGGGAAGGCCTGCGTGCATATAACTGCGTCCGGCCTGAACTCTTCAAGTAAAACCTTTAACTTTTTAGAATTAAACCTGTGTATCATATCGCGCATACCCTGAACATTCTTTAAAACCTTTGGATTATCGTAAAGATACTCCCATACCTCCGGCTTGCTCCTGATAACACTCATATAGGTTTTATTGATTATCTTTTCCAGTATAGGATTTGTGTAGCCAAATGCATTTATATTCATGGTTTCAACCGAAGGGGCTATCTGTTTTAGTGCGTTTTCTATAGCCATGCTCGCACAATGATGTCCGGAATTCAAGGTGATATACATTAACAATATCTTCTTTTTATCTCGCATTGTTTTTTAAAAAATCCTCTATTCGCAGGCAGGCCTCTCTTAGGTCCGACATCCTTGAGGCATAGGAAATGCGTATATGGTCATTGCCTTTCAAACCGAATGCACTTCCCGGCACGACCGCCACCTTCTTTTCTTTCAATAACCTCTTCGCAAACTCGATATCCCCCATCCCTGTGTTTCTTATAGACGGGAAGACATAAAAAGCACCTTCAGGCCTACGGCACTCAAGTCCTATCTCAGCAAGACGCCCCAGTATAAATTCGCGCCTTCTTTTGTATTCAGACTTCATCTCAACCAGATATCGCTTTGAACCACTCAGCGCCTCAATTGCGCCTATCTGTCCCATGATAGGAGCGCATAGCATGGTATACTGATGTATCTTTGTCATGCCTGCTATTATCTCCTCTGGCCCGCAGGCAAACCCCACCCTCCAACCTGTCATAGCAAATGACTTTGAAAATCCGTTTAGATAAAGTGTCTTCCCCTTCATCCCTTTTAATGTGCTTATGGGCGTATGCGGGAAATCATAGGTCAAATCTCCGTAGATCTCTTCACTGACAACAACTATGTTGTTCCTTAGAAAGACCCTGGACAGGGCCGTGAGCTCCTTTTTTGAATAGGAGACACCCGTCGGGTTCGCGGGATAGTTTAAAATAATCGCCTTTACGTCCTTTGATATGTGTTTTTCAAGCAGGGCCGGGGTCAATCTAAAGCCCGTCTTTCTTGTATCAATAAATACAGGCACGCCGCCTGCCAGAGAACTAACAGGGTAATAAGACACATAATAGGGCACCTGTATCAGGACCTTATCTCCATGGTCCAAAAGCGTCCGCATTGCAATGTCCAGGGCCTCACTTACACCCGCAGTGATTAAGATCTCCCTCTCGGGATCATAACTTAAGGCATACCTCTTTTTCAAGGACCTTGCAATCTGTAATCTAAGTTCATAGAGGCCTTTGTTGGACGTATACGAAGTATATCCCTTTTCAATTGAAAAAATGCTGGATTCGCATATGCCCCATGGCGTGACAAAATCCGGCTCGCCGACTCCAAGGGAAATAACACCCTTCGTGCCTATAACAAGTTCAAAAAATTCCCTTATACCGGAAGGCGGTATTTGCTGTAGTTTTTTTGATATCTTCATAACGAAACACCCCATAGATTCCCGCGTCCTTACGGACGCGGCCCTTACTGTTACGAGCCTTGCTCGTCTGTCAAGCCGGGCAGCAGGGTGTTGAAGGCTTCTTTATTTTGATTTTGCGAAACATACAATCAACGAACAACTAAAAAGCCTGCCTCTCAAAATAAAAGAGAGTGAAGCCCAACCCTACAAACAACATATCTTTTGGCCGGACGTCCTTCAACACCCTGTCCCCCTGCCTGAAGCTGCCTTCATTCCCGATAGATTAAAACGATATCGCAATGCGTTTATTGCGCTCGACACGTTTAAGTATATCTCCGTCCTCTTTATATTTTTTCAGAAGAAAATGTGTAACCGTACCCCTCACATTATCAAGGGTTGCAAGGCGCCCGGAAACAAAACTGCTTACGGCATGTATATCTCTTCCTTCCACCACCAGCAAAAGATCGTATGTGCCTGAGAGGAGATAACAACTCACCACCTCTGGAAACCTGTATATCCTTTCGGCAATACGGTCAAAGCCATGCCCTCTCTGAGGCGCAATCCTTACCTCTATCAAGGCGCGCACAGCCCTCTGCTCATCCTTTATAAGCTCTTTATTGAGAACGGCCTTGTATTTAATTATGACCCCGTCCCTTTCCAGCTTCTTTATGTCCTTCTTCACCGAATTAACGCTCTTTTTTAAAATCTGCGCTATCTCTTCAGGCGTACTACGCGCATCTTTCTCCAGGATCTCAAGTATTTCCTTCATGATAACCTCCGTTTATTCTATAATAGCCAATACGCCCCCTACCTTAACCGTATCGCCTTCCTTCGCTACGATCCTTTTTAATACCCCTGATGATCTTGAGGGGACATTAAAAGCCGCCTTGTCAGTGGCCATCTCAACTATCTCGTCTCCGTCTTTGATGTCATCTCCCTCTTTCCTGTGCCAGAAAGAAACGACTGCCTCGTTTACCCCTTCTGCCAATTCAGGTAACTTCAGTTCTGCCATAATACACCTCCGTATCTTACCAGGCCTGACCCCCTGTATTATTCTATGAAAGATGACCTCGTAAATGGACTGCAGGAGTATTTTTTAAATCCTGCTTCCTGTGCCCACCTTGAAAATTGCTCAAATGCACTCGGATGCAAGAATTCCTGGACCTCCAGACAGCCATGATCAGGCCTTAGATATTGTCCGATTGTGATTATATCGCATCCGGCGCTTCTCAGGTCATGCATCACGCTGTAGACCTCATCCTTTGTTTCACCAAACCCTACCATCATGCCGCTTTTTGTGAACATACCGGCCCTTAATCCCTTTGCATATCTTATAACATCCAGGGACCGCTCGTAGTCTGCCCCAGGCCTCACTGTACCGTAAAGCCTGGGTACAGTCTCTATATTGTGCGAAAAGATATCGGGCCCCGCAGAAACAACTATTTCTACCAGGTCTCTTTTACCACAAAAATCAGGCACAAGTACTTCTATATCTAAATCGTTATCAAGCCCTCTTAAAATCCTTACGCAATCTGCGAAATGCCCTGCACCGGCATCGCCCAAATCATCCCTTGTAACTGATGTGATCACCACCCTGCTAAGGCCTAATCTTTTTACGGCTTCCTTTATCCTGAAAGGTTCCCTTTTATCCGGAGGCCCTAAAGACCCTCTTCCCCCGATAGAACAGAACCTGCAGGAACGTGTGCAGCAATTACCAAGGATCAAAAATGTGCACTTACGCCTTGAAAAACAATCGTAGATATTAGGGCACCTGGCGCTTTGACATACGGTATTAATATGCAATCCCTTGAGGATGCTCTCTGTATCTCTTAGCCCTTTATCAATCTTTACGGACCGCCGCAGCCAGCAGGGAAACCTTTTCAAATGAGGACTTAAGCTTATCTTTGGCATCGTTTATATATAACCTGCCCCCCAGGATGGTTTTTAAGGACGCCATCTCTACACCTTCAATCCCGCAGGGCCTGATAAAGGAAAAAGGGGCAAGGTCTGTATTTATATTTATAGCAAGGCCGTGATATGTTACCCACCTCTTAACGCCTATCCCTATCGAAGCTATCTTTTTACCTTTAACCCACACCCCTCTAAGGCCGGGCCTCGGTTCCGTAGAAAGACCGTACTGCATCAAAAAATGACTGCCTATCTTTTCCAGAAACTCCAGGAAGCTATAAATATCCCTTGCCTCATTCTCCAGTTTGAATACAGGGTAGGCCACTATTTGACCCGGGCCATGATAAGTAACTCCTCCGCCCCTGTCACTCTCAAGGACCTCTATGCCGCGGGAAGACAAAGATTCCCTGGACTTAAAGATATCCGCCCATGACCCCTTCCTGCCTATTGTTATAACAGGCCTGTGCTCTGTAATGAGCAGGGTGTTTTCAGAGAGGCCCTGTGAAACCTTCTCCAGGAGCTCCATCTGTAATCTATATGTATCCTTATAATCTGTGATCCCTAAATCAACAATTTGCACGGTTCTATCAAGTTGTCCGGATTCTACATCTATCTAAACCTCGCCCTATACGACTCAAGGTGCCTTGTTAGGCCTTCTATCTTTGCCATCTTCTCAATCGCGTGTGCTTCCTTTTCAAGCGCCTTCTTGGAATAGCATACTGTATGTGTGCTTTTGAGAAAAGACCTCACTCCAAGCCCTGAAAAGAACCTGGCAGTCCCCCCTGTAGGCAAAACATGACTGGGGCCGGCCACATAATCTCCCAGACAAACAGGTGAATATGGACCTATAAAAACCGCACCTGCATTCTTTATCAGTTTAAGGACCCTGCCGGGTCTTTTGACCAGTATCTCAAGATGCTCCGGGGCAATCCTGTTTATGATCTCGACGGCCTGCTCCATATTCTTTGCGAGAACGATATACCCCTTGCCCATCTCTTTTTTTATCACCCTGGCAAATTTTTTGGACGTAGTCACAAGTACTGCCAGTCCCTTTACGTGCTCGGCCTGAG
Organism: uncultured bacterium; assembly: GCA_913009675.1. Taxonomy (GTDB): domain Bacteria; phylum Omnitrophota; class Gorgyraeia; order Gorgyraeales; family Gorgyraeaceae; genus CAJVXD01. The sequence goes on from CAJVXD010000053.1 coordinate 6,645, forward strand.
CCATGAGATCGCACACTACATAATCCCTGTCGGAAAACTGATTGGCCAGTATCACTACCTCGCTCGGGCCTGCAAGCATGTCTATGTCAACATATCCAAAGACCTGGCGTTTTGCCTCGGTAACATAGTCATTGCCGGGGCCTACTATCTTATCCACCTTTGGGATGGTTTTTGTGCCGAAGGCAAGAGCGGCGATCGCCTGCGCCCCTCCTACCTTATATACCTCATCGACCTTTAAAAGATTTGCCACTGCCAGGATATGAGGATCGATGCCGCCAAACCTCGCAGGAGGGCTTACAAGTACTATCTTTTTCACACCCGCTATCCTTGCAGGTAAAACGCTCATATAGACACTCGAGACAAGCGGCACCGTCCCTGAAGGGACATATATCCCTGCGCTCTCAATGGGCCGGAATATCTCGCCCAGCTCTACGCCCTCCTCATCTCTTATCTTCCATGACCTGGGGAGTTGCCTCCGGTGAAACTTTTCCATGTGTTCGATTATAGTTTTGAGGCTCGATATAAAATCCGTATCAATATTTTGATATGCGGCATTGATCTCATTGGCGCTTACCCTTAAATCTTTTGGAGAAAATCTCACCTTATCAAACCTTCTCGCATACCTGAGGACCGCCTTATCCCCTTCCTCTTTTACGTCCCGTACAATCCTCTGCACCTTTTTTGCCACGCGTTTTTTATTATAATAATATCTCTCGCATAATTTCTGCATCTCCTTGCTGGATAGCCGCAGAATCTTCATGTGCCGTTGCTCCTCTCCCCTAACCCCTTAATCACCCAATCTCCCTCTTTATCACTTCTTCCGCCTTCTTCAATATTCCTTCAATCTCAGCTCC
>CAJVXD010000054.1 GCA_913009675.1 uncultured bacterium
ATAGTGACGGTCGCCGGGGTCGGCTGGATGGCCAGAAGTGGCGTTGGGGGGTGTTGCTCCAGCATTAAAATGAACGCCCACACAGTCAAAATAGTTAGCGGCTCCAGCGGCACGCAATCCCGTCAGATAGCGACTGTCTGACCAGGCGTTGAAATCGTTATCGAAGCCGGTGGGGGCTAAGGCGCCAGAAATGACGAGAATATCTGAATCAACGGCTTTGATGGTGGTGTAGGCGGGGGCGAGCATGTTGTTGACGTAGGAGCTGGGGCTGATTTGGCCTGCGGGCCATTCAAAATCGATATTCATCTCGTTCCAGATTTCCATCGCATCTGGCTGGAGCGCAGCAACCTCTTTAACAAACTCAATGTAGCTGAGGAAGTTGATGCTGTTGGCGGCGGGATATGCTACAAGACTTTATCCATTGACTCTCGATAAGCCCAAGCCCCTTCTCCCCATAGGAACCAGGCCTATTATTGAATTCATCCTAGATATCGTAGAACCATTGAAAGAGGTAGATGAAGTCTTTATAGTAACCAATCAAAAATTTTCGACCCATTTTGAAGACTGGAATAGAGGGTATTCCGGTCCAAAGAAGATAGTGGTCGTAAACGACGGCACCATCAGCAATGAAGACAGGCTTGGTGCCACAGGCGACATAGAATTTGTGATAAGAAAAAAGAACATAAAAGATGACCTTATAGTCCTTGCGGGTGACAATATATTCAAAGCAGGGCTGAGGGGGTTCCTGGATTTTTCTCTTTCAAAGAGACCGGCGCTTTCCATAGGGCTCTATGATGTCGGGGATATGGAACTTGCTAAAAAGTACGGGATCGTATCTCTCGACAGCGAAAAAAAGATAATTGAATTCAGAGAAAAACCGAAGGCCCCTTCTTCGACCCTTGCTGCGCAATGCCTTTATTTTTTCCCGAAGGAAAGATTAGGTGTCATGAAGGAATATCTGGACACCAGCACGAACCAGGATGCGCCGGGCTACTTCCTGGAATGGCTGTCCGGAAAAGAGGCGGTTTTCGGCTATGTCTTTAAAGGGGAAAAGTGGTTCGATATAGGCGACAGGAGTTCTTACGAAAAAGCGGAATACGAATTCAGAAAGGAGCAATAGATGCCGAACGGGAGATATTTTGTAACCTCTGAGTCAGTGTCGGAAGGCCATCCGGATAAGCTGTGCGACCAGATATCAGATGCCATACTTGATGATGTATTAAGACAGGATTCCAGGGGCCGTGTTGCATGTGAGACCTTTGTGACGATGGGCCTTATAATAATAGGAGGCGAGATTACCACTACCGCATATGTGGACGTAATCAGCGTTGCGAGGGAAGTAGTAAAAAGGGTAGGTTATATCCACCCAAAATACGGCATGAATTACCAGACATGCGCTGTGTTAAATGCCATTCACTCCCAGTCTCCCGATATCGCGCAGGGCGTAGATAGGGGAGGTGCAGGCGATCAGGGCCTGATGGTAGGCTATGCGTGCGATGAAACACCTGAGCTGATGCCTTTACCTATTATGCTTGCACATAGGCTTGTAATGAGGATGTCCGATTTAAGAAAGAAAAAGGTGTTAAGGTATCTTGGCCCTGACGGTAAATCACAGGTGACCGTTGAATATAAAAACGGAAAGGCCAAGAGGGTAAATTCTGTTGTCCTGGCCTCTCAGCATACAGAGGAGATCCTGGATAAGAGCGGCGAACATATAACAGAGAAGGCCAAAAAAGAAATGGTAGAAAAAATAGCAAGGCCTGTCCTTGGCAAGCTCGCCGATTCTAAAACAGAATATTATGTTAATCAGACAGGCAAGTTTTTGATCGGCGGCCCTCAATCGGATACCGGCATGACAGGCAGAAAGATAATAGTGGATACATACGGAGGTATCATCTCTCATGGAGGAGGGGCCTTTTCAGGCAAGGACCCCAGCAAGGTTGACCGTTCAGGCGCCTATATGGCGAGGTATGTTGCAAAGAATATAGTGGCCGCAGGTCTCGCTAAACAGTGCTACATACAGCTTGCCTATGTAATAGGTAAGGCTGAACCCCTGGGGCTGATGGTAGATAGCCATGGGACAGGTGTGGTGTCCGACGAAAGATTAAAAAGGATAGTGCGGGAATATTTTGATTTGACTCCAAGGGGGATAATAAGAGATTTGGATCTATTGAAGCCTGTTTACAGCAAGACCGCGGCCTATGGACACTTTGGAAGAGAAGGAGAAGGTTTTACCTGGGAGAAGCGCGACAAGATAGGGTTATTAAAAAAGGCTGTACATCTAGATAAGCGAGGTAAAAGATGAAATTCGATGTAAGCAATATGAGATTGGCAAACAAGGGTAAGCTGAGGATAGAGTGGGCAGATAAAAATATGCCTGTCTTGAAATTGATAAGAGAAAGGTTTAAAAAAGAAAGACCTTTAAAAGGTGTCCGGCTTGGCTGTTGTCTGCACGTCACTACCGAGACGGCAGTGCTTGCAGTTACCTTAAAATCAGGCGGCGCAGATGTAAGACTTTGCGCCTCTAATCCTTTGAGCACACAGGACGACGTGGCAGCATCTCTTGTAAGAGATTTTAAGATACCCGTATTTGCAATAAGAGGAGAGAACAATAAGGTCTACTACGAGCATATAGACACCACCCTGGCACACAGGCCTCATATGACAATGGACGATGGCGCAGACCTTGTTTCCACTATACATAAAAGCAGAAGAGACCTGGTCTCGAATATCATGGGGAGCACGGAAGAGACGACTACGGGGATAATAAGACTAAGGAGTCTCGAGAAGAGCAATAAATTACTTTTCCCTGTAATAGCCGTAAACGATGCCGACACAAAGCACCTGTTTGATAACAGGTATGGCACGGGCCAATCAACCATTGATGGGATAATACGCGCAACCAATATGTTGATCGCCGGCAGGATATTCGTTGTCTCGGGCTATGGATGGTGCGGCAGGGGCGTTGCAATGCGTGCAAAGGGTATGGGCGCAAACGTTGTTGTTACAGAGGTCGATCCTGTTAAGGCACTTGAGGCTGTGATGGATGGTTTTTCAGTACTGCCCATGAAGGTTGCGGCAAAGAAAGGCGATATATTCGTATCACTTACAGGTGATACCTCAGTGCTCCGGGCGGAACATTTCAGGCTCATGAAGGATGGTGCGGTCATTGCAAATGCGGGCCACTTCAATGTCGAGATAGATATACCGGCCCTCGAAAGGATGTCGAGGTGTAAACGTGTAATACGTTCGGGCCTTGAAGAATATACCTTAAAGGGTGGCAAAAGGCTGAATCTTTTGGGCGAGGGAAGGCTTGTGAACCTGGCATGTGCAGAGGGCCATCCTGCAGTGGTAATGGATATGAGTTTTGCAAACCAGGCGCTTGCGGCCGAATATCTGGTAAAGAACCACGGCAGGCTGGAGAACAGGGTATACAGGGTACCGGAGAATATAGATAAGAATATAGCAAAGTTGAAATTAAAAAGTATGGGGGTGAGTATAGATAGGCTTACCTCTCTTCAGAAAAAATACCTTTCTTCCTGGGAGATAGGGACATAGGCCCCAGGATACCTAGTTTTTTATTGACATTATTCCGATAGTCCCAAATATTATATTTGCCAGATAGGCCGATAGTGCGCCTGGCAATAACCCTGCCTTCCCAAAGGCAAGAGAGATCCCCATTACGGTATAATATATAAATCCAATCACGAGGCTCATTCCCATTCCCGCAATCGCTGCGGCCTTCCCTCTCCTTCTTGTCTTTACTGCAAAGGCCACCCCTATAATGATAAGCACAAGGCTTGTAAAGGGGAAGCTTACCTTCTGATGGAGGTCCACGGTGAGTTGCCTCCTTATATCAGGCGATGCGTTCGCGAAATTACCTATATATGCACGTAGATGCCTAAAACTCATGAATTCGTAATCTGTCCCTTTTGATATGAGGCCCTGCGGATTTTCTATATCGAGTTCCTTCTCTTTAAAAAACAGGGGTTTTCCCTTAATAAGCCCCCTGTCGTCAAGTTCATAAATGAGAACATTGGACAAGACCCACGTTGTTCCGGTCCACCTTCCTCCCGCGGCGTTTGTTTTTTGCGTTACATGGCCGTTTTTATCCTGGCGGAGGATAGTGATACCTCTGGCAGTATCGTCATTGGGATCGAGGGCTTTGATGAATATAAGCCTGTTATCTTTACCGTACAGGGCAATATTATTTATCATCTTTTTGTTTGTGGCCTTGTCCTGTTTATTTCTTTCAAAATAGTTTGTTTTTATAAACTGGGCATTTTTCATGCCCAGAGGAAGTAATCTGTCTGAGATGGCAAAGACCGTTATTGATATAATAAGCCCCATGCAGACGAACGGAGCAAATATCCTGAATATGTTGATCCCTGCAGCACGCATGGCCGTGAGCTCGTCATGTTTATTCATTATGCCTATAGCATAGATGCTTGCAATCAGGCTGGCCAGCGGGGAGGTATACATAATAATAAAAGGTATCATTGATAGGTAATATTCCTGCAGGATGAGGATAGGGACTGAGTGTTTCAGGATTTCGTCAAGATGTTCAAATAGGTCTATTATTATATAGATAGAGATGAAGAGTACAAGGCAATAAAAGAATGCCGTCAGGAAATTTTTTACAATATACTTATCCAGGATCCGCATTGTTCAGCCCCGACCTTCTACTGCGTTGTTAAACAGGATTATCCCTACAATAGTAAATATAATGTTAGGTAGGTGTATCCATAATCCGATCGGTTGCACCCCTCTCAGGGACAAGGCCATCCCGCCCGCCATCAAGAGATAGTATACCACAATGACTCCCAGTGCAATGGCAAACTGCACACTTTTTTCGCCTCTTCTTGTCGATATGCCAAGGGATATCCCGATGATAATAAATACCAAACTGGCAAAGGATAGAGAGATCTTTCTATTGAATTCAACTATTAAGGGAAGTGCGTCTATATGATGACGCCCCAGTTTTTTGATCTCACGCCTGATTTCCTGAAAATTCATCTCCTTGGGCTTTTTTTCTATGTAGTGTCCTGAGGCTGCTTCATCGCCCAGATCGAGGGTAAGGTAATAGGTTTTGAAATTCAGCTTGTAGAAACGAAGGGGGTTTTTGGGGTTTGGTTCGTCGCTGGTGCCGTTTATGAGCTTGAGCTTTACGGCATTCTGATTCTTCAGCGTTATAAATTCACCGCTTCTGGCTATAATGGTTCTGGTAGGCAGGTTTTTGCGCAGTTGATATATACGGATACCTTTTAGTTTATTTTTGTCTATCTCGCGTATGAATACAATATAGCCCTTGAAACCCTTTATAAAGGTACCTGCTTCAAGGTAAGCGGTAGGTTTTTTTATCCCTATATTTCTTATAATCTTTCTTGTTGCAAAATGCATCTCCGGAAGGATCTGGTTGTTTAATACTATCGAAAAAAGACTCAGTATTAGTCCTGCAATAATCAAGGGCATAGAGAGTTTGTAGAGATTTATGCCATGCGCCCGTATGGCGGTTATTTCATTGTCGGAAGACAGCCTTCCGAATACGACTAATGTAGCACTCAAGGCAGACATAGGTATGGTGTAGCTTAATAAAAACGGCACGATGAGTAAGAAGAGTTTGCCCACAAGGGCAACGCTCACTCCTCTGTTGACCACGAGATCCGTGAGCTTTATGATATTCCCTGCAACTAGCGCGAAGGTGAATATGAAAAGAGAAAGGAAGAACATCGACGAGACCCGCTTCAATATATACCTTTTTAATATCTTCATGGTAAGGCGTCTCCCCGCGCCAATGTCATAACTTCTACATAGCCTGAGCCGGCTTCTTTAAGGACCCTGGCGCATTCGTTCATGGTGCTTCCCGTGGTGAATATATCGTCTACGAGTAGTATATTTTTAACCCGTATAGAATGGACGGCATTTTTATTTAACGAGAAGCTGCCTTTTATGTTATCTATCCTTTGTTTCCTTTTTAGCCTGCTCTGGGGGTATGTATTTTTTGTTTTTTTAAGTATCTTATCGGAATAAGGGATGCCAAGTTTTTTTGCCAGGTCCCTTGCCAGGATATGAGAGGGGTTTATCTCTCTCCTCATCAGCCTGAAGGGATGCATAGGGATGGGCAATACCAGATCGGCATCCCTGCCCATAGTGTAGTCTTTCATGAAAGCTTCGATCAAGTCCGAAAATTCTTTTGCCAGGGATGTGATTTTTTTATATTTGAAACTGTAAACCAGTTTCTTTAAGATGCCCCCATAATGAAATGCCGAGAGTGCGCGGTCATAGTAAGGGTTTGAGTTTTTACAATCATTGCATCTTTCCTTTAACTCCGGCCCGCCAGGGATTTGCCTCCCGCATTTTATGCAGAAGGGCGGGACCCTTTTTTTAATCTTCTTAAGGCATCCTTCGCATAGATGCTGGTTACAGCTGCTGGTTTTTTTACCGCAGGCCTGACAGGAAGCCGGATAGATCAGATTGATTATTTGTCCAAACATACACGATAACTATAACATAAGCGGAAAATAAAGTCAAAATCTCTTAACATCCCGGGACTTTTATGCTATATTAAACCAAGGATGTGACTTATAGGCAAACGAGGCGGGCAAGGACACATAGGCCCTTTATATTTAAATCTCCGGATTATTTCTGATTGAGCCATGGATAGCATAGAGGAGAAGTTAAGACATCTCGAAGAGTGGAACGACGAAAGGGCAAGGGTTAAACCTTTTATAGATATTGCCGTGGATTACCACCAGAGGGCCCGCATGGAGGCCCTCTTAAAAAATTACGGTCAGGCCGTCCGGTTTTATAAAGAGGCTATTCAAAATTACCGGAACGCAGTCGGTCAGAACCCGAGGTATTATCTGCAGGACCTTCTGGAGAGGATAGACCATGTAATAGAGGAGCATGTAAACAATAGTTTTAATCTGCGGATATCAGGAGACAGGTTAAGGAAGGAAGACGGCATACATGAGTTTGTAAATTTTATAGATGGCCTGGATGTCGAAAAGAAAAGATATATAGACAATTATGATATTGCCCGCGCATATCTTGAGATAGCCGATTTTTACAATGAGGGAAGGAAATCCAAAAAGGCCCTGGAATTTTATGACAGGACGCTGGATGCGCGTTGCGGGAGGTCTTTTATAGAACGTGAGGCCCATTTTAAGATGGGCGGGATTCTTTTTGAACAGATGAGGTTTAAAGAGGCGCTTTTGAGTTTTGTATCGGTTCTGTCTTTTGACAGAATGGACCAGGAGGTTATAAGTCATATCGAAGATTGTCTTGAGAGATTGAGCATATCAGAATACAGGGATAGATTTATCAAGGCAACACCTAATGAGGCTGCAAAACTTATTATGGAAGTCCTCTAGAGATCGGAAGAGCACACGTCTGAACTCCAGTCACACTGATATATCTCGTATGCCGTCTTCTGCTTGCAAAAAAAAAAAC
>CAJVXD010000055.1 GCA_913009675.1 uncultured bacterium
ACGTCGAGGATAGCTGAGTTTGTTGTACTGTCATTAGTGTGACGTTTGTCATGTAGACTCTGATAACTTACTCTTATTTCTTTTTTTTTTTAATGATACGGCGACCACCGAGATCTACACTCTTTCCCTACACGACGCTCTTCCGATCTCCTTAGGACGTTTTTGGGAAATTCCCAGCCGACAATCTCATTGTGATTCATCTCGGGCAAGGCATGACTCGAGGCAAGGGATTTTGAATTCTCCTCAAATTGGCCTCTCCACCTTACAGCTACAGCTTCAGTAGAATCGGATGTCCCATAGACAATACAATATTTGCCGTAGAGTTTCCCGGCCAATTGCTTGGATATATTTTTTTCTGATAACACATTGATGCCAATCTCTCTATCCCTCAATTCTGTAAGGGTTGAATGAAGTATGGTAACGTCTTTCTCCGTATCCTTTATAAATCCCAGCCTGTTTAGAATAGCAAGTATGGCGATAGACATATATCCGAGGGCTGCCCTTGGAGGAAGGCCCGGTGATATAGCCACATGTCTAAATCCGTTTTTTTTAGAAAGTCCTTCCAGCTTACCACCTGAACCCATTGTAATGATAAAGGCGCCCTTCTTTATCCCCTCAGCGAAAGAGGAAAGCGTCTCTTCTGTATTGCCTGAATAGCTTGAACAGAATAAAAGCGTATTTTCTGCGACGAAATCAGGGAGAGTATAATTACGGGAAACAACTACCGGGACCTTCAATTCATTACGGAGATAGACACTGACAATATGCGCACCTATCGCAGAACCTCCCAAGCCCGCAAAGACTATATTGTCAATTCCCCTGTCGGGCCTTGACAATTCACAGTCCTTACCTATGTCATGCGCCTTCCGACACTGCTCAGGAAAGGCTGAAATAAATTTTAACATGTTTTCTTTATCTAATTTGGCTATGAGGCTAAGATTGTCCAATCTATCCATTCATTCGTCTCCTTCTAATCATAGGCATAAGCTCTTCCAACTTTTTATCAGTAAACGCCTCGACCTCTTTTCCCGTGGGTAAGCTTAATGCCTTTTCGGCTATCTTCTTCGCTTCTTGAAATCTGAGATTTCTTATGATATATTTTATCTCCGGTATAACTACGGGGCTCATGCTAAACTCATCCAGCCCCAGGCCTAACAATATCAAGACAAACCCAGACCCCCCTGCCATCTCTCCGCACATACCAACCCATATCCCCTCTTTATGACCTCCATCGATTATGTTTTTTATAAGCCTCAATACCGCCGGGTGAGTGGGTTTATAGAGATAGGCTATTTTTTCATTTACCCTATCTACGGCAAGGGAATATTGTATAAGGTCATTCGTTCCTATACTAAAAAAATCTACTTCTTTTGCCAACAGGTCGCAGGTCAGCGCAGCAGATGGTATCTCTATCATCGCGCCCACCTTTATATCCTTATTAAATTTGATATCCTTGAGACGCAATTCCTTCTTTGCCTCTTCCAACAAAGCGATTGCCTCTCTTAACTCCTGGAGGCCTGATATCATAGGGAACATGACCTTGATATCTCCATATGCGCTGGCACGCAATATCGCCCTCAGCTGTACCTTAAATATCTCGGGTTTTGCAAGACAGAATCTTATGGCACGCCATCCTAAAAACGGGTTCATCTCATGCGGGACATCAAGCTGGGACAGGAATTTGTCACCTCCTAAATCGAGGGTGCGCACTATAACGGAATTACCCGGCAATCTCGTCACGACCTTCTTGTAAGCATCGAATTGCTCCTCTTCGCTCGGCAGGCCCTGTCTGTTCATATAGAGATATTCTGTGCGATAAAGGCCTATCCCCTCTGCGCCATAAGAGATAACAGAGTCTATCTCTTCGGGCAATTCAATATTAGCCGAAAGTTCCACCCTGTGGCCGTCAAGCGTCTCAGACGGTTCATCCTTGAGTTTAATAAATGATCTTTCAAGCTTTACGAATCTCTGCTGCAGCCTATGATATTTCTTCAAGCTGGCGCTGTCTGGATTTACTATCACAGTGCCCTTACTGCCATCCACTATCAATATATCTCCGGACTTTATTTTATCTGTGCCTTTTTCAAGCCCTACGACAGCCGGTATCTGCAGAGACTTTGCCATAATAGCTGTGTGAGATGTCCTGCCTCCTATATCGGTAATAAATCCAATCACATTTTTTCTATGCATAGTTGCGGTATCCGAAGGTGAGAGGTCATAGGCTACCACAATAACCTTTTCTTTTAATTTAGTGAGAGATTTTTCCTTTGCTCCTAAAAGATTTTTCAAGATCCTTTTTCCAACATCATCTATATCGCTAATCCTTTCTCTTAGATATTCGTCGTCCATCTTTAAAAAAACATTGATGTATTTGTCCAGTATCCTGCTGAATGCATCCTCAACGCACCTACTTTCTTTTTTAAGCGCCTCTATTACCTCCTCGATAAGCATCCTATCCTCAAGGACTAACAAGTGTGCATTGAATATCTCTGCGTGATGCGAGCCCATCTCCTTTGTTATCCTTTTCTGTATCTCCAATATCTCTGAACGCGTCTTGATAAGCGCGTCTTCAAAACGAGCAATCTCTCCGGGGACCTCTCCGTCTTTAATCTTTCTGACAGGCACCACAATGCGTCTGCTATCGAATAAGAATGCCCTGCCTATCACTATTCCGGGTGAGGCAGGGATACCTTTTAAAATCATGTTATCTTCTCCAATATTATTATTTGTTCAAGTTACTTTATTGCCTCTTCTGCATCAGGCCCATCTATCCTGAGTACGATAGAACTTCCCTTGCCGGCAGCCCGCGTCATAAGGCCCATTATAGATTTACCATTTACCTGCTGTCTGCCCTTTTTAACAATGACTTTACTTTCGTATTTATTAGCTGCCTGCACAAAGACAGCAGCCGGCCGTGCGTGAAAACCTTGCTTATTCTTTATAACCAGCCTCTTCTCAATGACCATTTTTACCTTTTGCCTTAAGGGCAATATCCACTATAAGCCTTGAAAGCTTCTTAGGGTCATGCCTCACATAATCCTTTGTATCAACAATATCCTCTTCTATTACAGTGTATCCCTTTTCAATAATCCTTCCGGAATCTGCGAGAACAGGATATGCATTTTCCTCTTCATATTTTTTAAGAAGATCAGAAGGGACCACCCCTCTATTTATTATGCATACGCTGATTATATCAAGCCTCGTATGAGTAATGATTGCATTCAGGTGATCAAAGGCCGTATAATTATCGGTCTCGCCTGGTTGAGTCATTACATTACAAACATAGACCTTTGGTGCCTTTACCATTGCAATCTTCTTACTGATCTCGCCCACCAGAAGATTAGGTATGACGCTAGTATATAAACTACCCGGGCCTAAAACTATGATATCTGCTTCGTCTATTGCCTCAAAAGACTCCTTGCTCGGCACACAATTCAATGGATCCAGCGAGACACGTCGTATAGGAGAACGATGTTTGACTATCTTGGTCTCTCCTTTTGTCCGCTGACCGTTCTGATGTTCTGCTACAAGCTGAACCCTGTCAAACGTAGAAGGGATAACCCTCCCTCTTATAGCAAGGACCTTGCTCGACTCTTTTATCGCCTTTTCAAAATCGCCCGTAACCTTTGACATGGCAGTTATGAACAGGTTCCCAAAGCTGTGCCCTTCCAGTTCCGACTCGTTTCCAAATCTAAATTGGAAGAGATCGCGCATTAATGGTTCGGCGTCTGCCAGTGCTACAAGGCAATTTCTTATATCGCCGGGCGGGAGTATCCCGAATTGTTCTCTCAATCTCCCTGAAGAGCCTCCGTCATCGGCAACTGTCACGATGGCAGTAATATTACTTGAAAGCTCTTTTAAACCATGCAAAAGGACGGATAGCCCCGTCCCCCCTCCTATAACTACTATCTTAGGCCCCTTCTCCAGCTGTCTATAATGATACACTATATCCACAAGCTCTTTTTCTCTCTTGGGCAAAAATACCTTGATAAAGGACTTAACCATCCTTTTAATGCCGTAAATGATAACAAGTGACCCAAGTATAATAACAGAAAATCCTACACCCCGCGAACCGGAGAATTTCTCAAGCATTACTACAATAGAACCGGTGGCAACAAGCACTACCCCTATACCACAAGTGATAATCCACCGTTTTATCTTCATTCCGGGATATAGCCATTTTAATCTACTCATATCATTTCCTCATATACTGATTTAGCTCATGGCTGACAGCTCATAGATCTTTGCCATGAGCTAAGAGCTAAACAACTGTTTAGCGAAATCATGACCTTCTTTGATCTTCCTCCTTTATAATCCTGAAAAGTGTTTTTTCGTTTTCCGCCTTCTTTAAAGAATCTCTAAAATACTTATCCTTGAGTAATTTTGATATACGCGCGAGTGCCTTGAGGTGGGGCCCGGATGATTCTATAGGTGCAAGCAAAAGGAAAAATATATATGCCGTCTCTCCATCCAGCGAATCAAAATCTACACCTTTTTTAGATATACCAAAGGCGGCTACAAGCTCTTTTACCTGCTCGCATTTACCGTGTGGAATAGCAACGCCCTGGCCAATCCCCGTTGAACCAAGTGCCTCTCTATTTAAAAGCACTTTAACTACCTCATTTTTCATCCTTGGCTTTAACTCGCCTGCATTAATCAGTAGACCGGCAAGTTCCTGGATTACGCCTTTTTTATCCTGTGATTTTAGATCAGTGGATATTGCCTTTTCATTCAAAAAATCTAGTATCTTCACGTCTCCTCCCCTTCTTAGGATTTAATAAAATTACGTTTTTATCATTTAACAACCGTTTTTAATTCTATTCTGCTTTAATAATTCCTGCGAAGCCCGGCATAACTTTTCTATCAAATAACTACTCTTAGGTGGTCCTTCAACTACCCCTTATTCAGTCGCAGTCTCAGAACCAAACCCACCTTCGGTGGATTTGGAGCGGGTGATGGGTCTCGGCGCTCCGCCTCTTCGGCGGAGTCGGCCACCCGTCCCGCTTGCGCTACTCCTGTTCGTCGTAGCTCTTCCTTCTATTCGTCGGCGCGGGACTCCCTTCTCGACCCAGGTATACCCTATAATACTTAAAAATCAATTGGAGCGGGTGATGGGTCTCGAACCCACGACAACAACGTTGGCAACGTTGTGCTCTACCAACTGAGCTACACCCGCATCTTTCTAAGCATATCTATGAACCACGAGCGATGGTGGGCGGAAGAGGAGTTGGCGCCCTCCGCTTCGCTTCGGGTCGGCCACTCGTCCACTAAACGCATGCTCCTATTCGTCGCATGCAGTGGACTCTCTTCAACTCCTACCATTTTCTAAAATAACAAAAAATCTGGTGGGCGGAAGAGGAGTTGAACCTCCACGGATTGCTCCACATGGTCCTAAGCCATGCGCGTCTCCCAGTTCCGCCATCCGCCCAAATTTGCGAAGCAAATTTGATCCTGAGCCACCGTAAAAAATGCGAATGAACAATGAGCATTTTAGCTGGCGAAGGACCTCATTAATCTAAGAAAGCTCTTTACTTCGCTATGAGACTCCTATTCGTCAACGCGGGACTCCATTCGAGCCCTGTAGCTCGAATAAAATCTGGCCCTTCGACGCGTTCGTTTCGCTCACTTGCTCAGGGCCATGATTCAAGTTTGAATGGCGCGTCGAACCATGGTACCCCCAACAGGGCTCGAACCTGTGACCTTATCCTTAAGAGGGATCTGCTCTACCAACTGAGCTATGGGGGCCTGTCTAATCTAAAGTTAAAGATTTAAAATCGTAAGCCGATATAATATATCACAGAACAAAATCCAAGTCAATTAGTTATAAGATTTTGGACATTCAAATTCTAAAGGGATTGGCACGCCTGGCAGGATTTGGCGCTTTGCCCTTCGGGCAAAGTCGGCCACCCGCTTTGCTGTCACTGCTCCTATTCATTGCAGTTTCTCCTCGCTTCGCTCGGCGCAAAGCTTCCCTTCAAATCCTTTCAAACTGCTGGCGCGCCTAGGAGGATTTGAACCTCCAACCTACTGGTTCGAAGCCAGCCACTCTATCCAATTGAGCTATAGGCGCGTCTTTTCAGTAAAGCTATAGTATCTATTATCTCCTACGATAATATGGTCCAGGAGATTTAACTCTAGTATCTCTCCTGCCTTTTTTAGATTCCTGGTAAAGGCTATGTCCTCCTCGCTGGGCTCAGGATCGCCTGAAGGATGATTATGCACTGCGATAATGCTCACTGAAAAACGCTGAAGCGCTTTCAAAACTATATCTCTAATCTGAGGCGCCGCATTATCAACCGATCCCTCATCTATCTCCAGGATATCTATTATATTATTTTTGCTATCTAGAAGCAATATCTTAAATATTTCTTTCTTAAGGTCCCTTAGCCTGGGCATAAAAAGTCCGGCTACTTCAGCAGGGGAATCAACTGTGCCCTGGACATTCTTCTTCTCTGTCATAAACCTTCTAGCGACCTCGAACGCAGACCTCAGCTGGGCAATCTTGGCCTTGCCTATACCCTTAAACCTCTTGAATTCCTGCAGACTGGTGTGACTCATATTGCGAAACGTCTTAAAGTGTGTAATCACCTCTCGACCCAAATCTACCGCAGTCCTTCCTCTTGACCCATTCCTGAACAATATAGCCAAAAGCTCTGCATTACTCAGTGTATGCTCCCCATATTTAAAAAGTCTTTCCCTCGGCCTCTCGTTCCTGGGCCAGTCCTTTATGCTCTTTTTAACCATAAGATCCCTCCTCTCAAATGAGGGGATACATAGTTTATCTTGGATTCGCGCCTCCCATAAGCTGTATCCTCCATATATATAAGACACGGAAAGGGACTAGATTCTTTCAGAGGTTTTGGATTATTTTTGTATTATAGCCAGCTGACCGCAGGCGGCCTGGATATCCTTGCCTTTTGAGTCTCGTAGAGTAACATTTACCTTGTCCCTGATTAGGGTATCCTTGAAGATATCTAATCTCTTCTTTGAAGGTGGGGTAAATTTCATATTTGGTACAGGGCTATAAGGTATCAAATTAATCTTTGCATTTAGCCTTTTAGCAATGCGTGAAAGCGCAACTGCCTCTTGCAATGAATCATTCTTGTCTTTAATCAGGATATACTCGAGGGTAATCCTTCTGCCTGTCTTATCAACAAAATCCTTGCATACCCTGATAAGTTCCCTCAGCGGGTATCTCTTGTTTATAAGATCGGACGAGCGTCGTGTAGGGAAAGAGTGTAGATCTCGGTGGTCGCCGTATCATTA